>NZ_AZFH01000001.1:0-168913 GCF_001435735.1 Ligilactobacillus equi DSM 15833 = JCM 10991 | reverse complement strand
ACTTCAAAAGATGATCTAAATAAGGCTATCAATAATGGTAATTCTGCTAAGACTAGTGGCAACTATGACAATACTTCAGATCAGAATCGTGATGATTTGAATAAAGCAATCGATCATGGTAACCAAGTCAAGAACGATCCGCATGCAAGTCAGAAGGATATTGATGAAGCTGCTAAGGATATCAATAAAGCAATTGACAATGTAAATAACGGTCAAACTGATGCATCTAAGAACAAACCTGTAATTCCAACGACCAAGACCCCAGTAGGTGATAACAGTCACTTAACCGATGATGAAAAGGGTCAGGTTAAGGACAATGTCCAAAAGAGTAATTCGAATGGCAAAGTTACTAACGTTGACGATCAAGGCAATACTACGATTGAACCGGCCAAGATGGTCAGCGTCAAGGAAGCTGCGCCTGCTGAAATGACTGCCCAAAAGGCTGCGCAAGCTCAAGACCAGCTGCCGCAAACCGGTGAAGACAATTCCAAGGCCGCCTTTGGCTTAGGACTTGCTTCTATTCTTGGCGGGATCGGCATCCTGGGTGCTTTCAAGCGCAAGAAGAAGGAAAACTAAATAAACCCGAAAAAGGCAGATAATCTCAAGAATTGAGGGCATCCGCCTTTTTTTCGTAAGCGCCCAATAACACGGTATCTATTACCCGCCGGCCAATAGTCATATACTGTTCTTAACAATTGAATAGGAGGAACACGATATTATGACTAAACATCCAATCGTACCGCTCGAGTTGCCGAAGGACAGAATCAGGCCCAGGAATAAGCTTCCAAAGAACAGGCTTGTCCTTAATCTGAAGTCCAATGGGGTTGAGCTGTCATTTTACAGTGATGCCACTAGAGAGCTTATGCTCGAAGTCGTAGACAGGTTCTTGAGCCATGATTAATCTGGCTGAATTAGGTCGAGTGTTCATTGTTTGCGGTAAGACCGACATGCGACGAGGAATTGATTCGCTTGCTTACATAGTTAAGAAGAGCTTCAATCTCGATCCATTCTCCGGATGCGTCTTCTCTTCTGCGGCAGCCGAAGAGATCGCTTTAAAGCACTTTATTGGGACGGCCAGGGCTTCTGTCTGCTCTATAAGCGCTTCGAGAACGGGAAGCTGGCCTGGCCAAACAATGAAGACGAAGTTCGAGAGTTGTCCGATGAACAAGTCATGCGCTTGATGCAGGGCTTTACCATTGATCCTAAAATTAATATCGCAAGAGCTCGTGAATTGTATTGATTTCACGAGCTTTTCTGGTATTCTCATGATTATGAATCAAGGAGGGACAATAACCATGACCGAAAAAGAAACCTTAGCTTTAATCGAAACGCTTAAAGCAAATAACGAAGAATTGCTCAAGCAGGTTGCCCTTCTTACTGAACAAGTTGCTTATTTGACTAATAAGCTTTACGGCAAGTCTTCCGAAAAGAGAGCTGTCAACCCAGATTAGCTGAGCCTCTTTGAAGAAGACAACGCCTCCCAAGATGACGAGGACTTGCCCTCGCATTACCGAAACTATTACCTATAAGAGACGCAAGCAAGTCGGCAGAAAGCAAGATATCTTAGACTCTCTGCCGGGCGAGGAGGTTCATTACCAGTTGGATGACCTTACCTGCCCAGACTGCCAGCACGAACTGAAAGAGATCGGCAGCTTCTGTGCTAGACAAGAGCTACTCTACATTCCAGCCCAAGTTAAGAGAATCGATCATATCCAGCACTCTTACAAGTGCCAGCACTGCAGTGATAAAGCACCAGCCGACAAGATTATCAAAGCTCCTGTACCCAAGGCTCCGTTAACCAACAGTCCTGGCTCAGCTTCTTTGATCGCTGATACGATCTATCAGAAGTATGTTCTCAAGGTTCCTGCCTACCGACAGGAGAAGGACTTGCGGCGTATGGGCCTTCCGCTTGATCACAAGACGGTTTCGAATTGGCATATCAAGGTTTGTGAGTACTACCTCTCCAGCCTATACGAGCTCTTGAGAAAAGAGCCGCTAAAGCTGGATGTCATTCACGCAGATGAGACACCATATCGAGTCTTGGATAGCGAGAGGGCCAAAGACTACATTTGGACCTTCTTGTCAGGCAAGCATGCCGAGAAGCCGATTGTCCTACATCACCATGGATCACGAAAAGGCGCGGAAGCGTGGGATTTCCTCACAGGCTTCAGCGGATACCTTCATTGTGATTAATATCCTGGCTATTTACGATTAAGCCAGCAAGATGTGACTCTTGTTGGCTGTATGGCTCATGCAAGGCGGAAGTTCCATGATTCCTTGCCTAAAAGAGAATCCGACGCGACTTCGGTGGCTAATCAAGGGATCCATTACTGTAATCAAATGTTTAGCCTAGAGCGCGCCTGGGAAGACCTTTCCGCCGAAGAGAGGTACGAGAAGCGTCAGTCCGAATTAAGACCTCTGCTAGAGAAGTATTGCGTCATATTAATGCCATGGACAGTCGAGTGGTTTATCCTTACTTTTTCACGATGCTGGAGATGGCTTCAACGGGTGAAGTTAGTCAGGATAATGTGGTTGAAGTTGCTCGGATCATGGAAAGCTATCTTTTCCGACTGAAGGTCTGTCAACTCCCTACTAATGGGTTAAATCGCACAGTAATTGCCTTGTGTGATAAGACAAAGGCAGCTGGCGATTATCGGGCAAGGTTAGTTTCATTACTGAATGCTTCCTTCCCGGATGATAAAAAATTTGCGGACAGTTTGATGAATGTTAACTTGTACAGTTTACGAAATAATCTAGCTAAATTAGCATTAGTAGTTCTAGAAGAATCGCGAACTAAGGAAACCATCGACTTTGATGATGCTCAGGTTGAACACATTATGCCACAACGGCTAAACAATGACTGGCGAATTGAGCTCCCTAATGCTAACCGGATTAATGAAGATATGGAAGATACGTGAGGAATATATTTCATTATTAACTGATTTTACATCGTTATCTGAGTCAGTAATAATAGATAAAAGAGATGCTTTATTATTAAAAACTGCAGAAATATATGATGCTCAATTACAAATATCAGATGAAGCGTATAATCGAGCACAAAAAGCTTTAAAAGATGATGAAGAGCAATTCTTTACACAGATAGAACTTAATAAGATGCTTCCTAAACATCTTAGAAAATAGGAGCTGATAGCTGAAGATGTCCTTAGCAAATGATTTTGAAAGTTTTTGTAACTCTAAAAATTTTGAGTTATCTGACGAGATGGATACTACAATTAAGGAGATAACTAAAAAATTAAATTCAAAATACTATGATTTGAGCAGTGAAGAAAAAGATCATATGTACATTGTAGGTTCGATGGGGAGAATGACGGCTGTTAAAAATAGCAGTGATCTGGATCTATTATTCGATTTACCGAATTCACTTTTTTCAAAATATGATAGTTATGAATCAAATGGTCAATCTGAATTGCTACAGAATGTGAAAGAAATACTGAAGGAACGTTATCCTAAAACTTTTATAAAAGGTGATGGACAAGTTGTAGTTATTGAATTTACGAAATACACTGTTGAATTAGTTCCAGCTTTCAAGCAATCGAATGGAAGATTTAAATATCCCGATACACATAATGGTGGAAGTTGGAAATATACTGATCCGTTAAGTGAACAAAAAGAATGTATGGAATCCTCCAAGAAGTCTTCTGGGGCATTTATTAATTTTTGTCACATTATTCGTGAGTGGAAGAATAATGAGGGATTTAAATTTGGTGGTCTATTAATTGATACATTTGTATTTAACTATCTTAATAGTTGTACGTTTGAGGATGACTATTCTTTTGATAATTATTTAGAAATTTTCAAGAGTATTTTAGATTATGTAGGAAAATTAGATAAAAATCAAAGTTACTGGTATGCGTTAGGTAGTAATCAGAAAATTTTTAATAATAGCAAGGGTAATTTTGTATCAAAAGCAAAAAAAACATTAAAGCAGATTCAAGATGCCGAGAGCAATGAAGATGATATGAATAATGTTCTTAGGGAAATATTAGGTAATGATTTTCCTAAGTCTGAGAGTTCAAAATTTCTAACTGAAGAATCGCTAGCGTTCAAAAAAGCATATGATAATACAGAAGAATTTATTGAAGATGTATTTCCGGTTGATATACGTTATTCACTTCAAATTGATTGTCGTATTTCTCAAAACGGTTTTAGAACGTTCTGGCTACGTAAATCTCCAAATATGTATATTGGTATCAAAAAAGAGCTAAGGTTCTCAGTAACTAGTACCGATTGTCGAGATTATGATGTTTTTTGGAAGGTTAGGAATGTTGGAAACGAAGCAATTAGAAGAAATTGTATTAGAGGGCAAATAGTAAAAGGAAATAATCAAAAGATAGAACATTCACAATTCAATGGGAACCACTACGTTGAATGTTATCTCGTAAAAAATGAAGTATGTGTTGCACGGTCTAGAATAGATGTTCCAATCAGTACATTATTTAATTGACTGTTTCCCTCAATCCGATATAAACCAAATTGGTCCATCAGACACAAGTGTGTTCGTGATGGGCCAATTGTGGGTATTAGCGGTAAAAAGTTGAGTGATGCTAGGAACGTTGATTTGGCAGCTTTCGGTAATGTCTTAGGCTAGACGGCAAGGGTACCGGGACACGTTAAATCCGTAACCGTCCTCGAACGCACACAATTTGATTAAAAATTGGTGAGGGGTTGAATGGCCCACTGTAACATATATCCAGTTAATGCTGATGTTGAGGCACAGTGATTTGTCTATTATCACTAGTGTCGCATTAAAATAAAGCACTTCAAGGGCGCAAGCAAATTATAACCATGCTAATGAGGCGTTATGCTACCCAAGATGCAGTCAAAAAAGCACAAGCAGATTTAGAAGTTAAACAAGCATATCTTGACAGTTTGGCAAATGCGAAGGACTATAACAAAATAGTACAAGCCCAGCTAGCAACAGCTCAAGTGGCTAAACCAATTTTGAAACAAGTAGCCCAAGTAGCTACAAAGAAGTCGTTTTCTAAGCAATGACCGCAAACTGTTGAAGCAAAAGTAAGTAGTTTAGTTGTCGTCTACTTACTTACTTTAACAACGATGTTTGCAACTACTTTTGGTTGGCATAAAGACGAGAAAGAATAGTCTTTAGAATTAAAAATTCTATTATACAATGATGACAAAAAAGCTGAAAACTAAAAAAGGCGCTACCCTAAGGATAGCACCCAGCACTTAATTAGTCTTCAAGCCAAGACTTGAGTAACTTCTTAAGTACCTTTTTGATTGTACCAACTGGCACAATGATGAATAAAACGTAAATTGACATCAGGAGTTTTCCTCCTCCCTAGTGCTACGGGTTGGTTAGACCTAACGCACAAATGGTTGGGCTGGTTACCTAACTGTAAGCGTGGGGACTAGCGAAAGTTAGTCCTTTTTTTGTGTCTAGTTACTTAAAGCCAATATGACGTGCAACAAAAAAATATATATTTTAAGCAGCTAAGATATGAGTTCGGTAATCAATCCGTGAAATCAGGCCATTAAAGAAATCTATCAAAGAGTTTGACAAGGCGATTGAAGACCTTGTACAAACAATGTCAGAATACAAGTGTCTGGAAAGTATCCCGGGCGTAGGCCCGGTTTACGCAGGTGGTATTCTAGCTGAAATTGGTCAAATTGATCGATTCGCAGACCAAGCCAACTTAGCGAAATATACTGGATTAACCTGGAAAAAACACAATTCAGGTAAGCGTCAATCAGAAAATACTCCCCTTATGCGAACGGGTAACCATTTCCTGTGGTATTACTTAGTTGAGGCCGCAAACTCGGTTATAAGGTATGTGCCGGAGTATAAGGCATTCTATCAAAAGGAAGCAGACGAAGTCACCCGCAATAAATACAAACTAGCAGTCACAATGACCGCAAGGAAATTTACGCGCTTGGTGTACACTCTACTAAGTGAACACCAACTCTATGTGCCAAAGTAGGTGAATGGAGATAAGAACTAATTTCTTATGCGTATAACTCCTTAATCAGTTCATAAAAGCGCTTTTTACGGCTGATCTTATTTGAGTGCACCCTAATTTAGGTTTTACTTTCAAAAATAAGTTAAACTTTTTCTTGACTTATTACTGATGTGCTTACCCAATGCTATTCGCTAAACTTAATGACATTGTATGTAGTAGTTGGTGTATAATAAAGGCAAAAATAATTGAAAGGATAACATATTTATGGAACTTAAAGATTTTACCGAAAAAGAGCAAGAACAAATAAAAACGGGATTATCGACGGCGGTGATTGATGATAAGGAAGCGGCTGATAAAATTTTAGCGTTGGTTCCAGCAGGCTGGATTAGAAAAATTCCTTTCTTTGTCCGCAAACATGCGACGACTAAAACAGTTGAAAGAATTAAGAACCAGAATCCGGAACTATATGCTGTTGCTAAACGACCTGGCGAATTACCAGAGAAAGAACGTGAAGAGCTTCGGCAAATTATTACCGGGATTTTTGAAGAAAAGATGAATAAACACAAGATTAAGTAAATAACGAAACTTAGAAAAGTTTTGCAATTTAAAGCCTTAAGAAATTATATTTTCGAAAATATTGATTTCTTAAGGTTTTTGTCATTGCTAGTTCTAAAAATTATTGGAAAAGCTAATTATTTCCAGTTTCTAGTTGGCTAGAAGGTAGTTTATTTGGAACTATGGTAAAATGGAAAAGATTATTAGCGATTGGAAGGAAAAAGTAATGCATAAAAAAGAAAGAATAGAATGGGTCGATATGGCCAAGGCGCTTGCAATTTTGGGGATGATTGCCGGTCACGAGCTAAATTCAGAAGGATTCTTGGCGTCTTTGATTTATTGTTTCCACATGCCAATCTTTTTTATTTTATCAGGCTATACCTCACGGCCAGTAACAACTTGGGCGGCTTGGGGTAAGAAATTCTGGAAATCTTTTAAGAAAATCTATTTGTTGGCGGTCATAGTGCTCTTAGTGCAAATGGTTTTAGCTAACATAGTTGGTCATGGCGATTGGGCACAACTGAGTCAATCTTTTTTGCGGAATTGGTATTGGGCCTCGAATAATAACCAAGTGGCGAGTGTAGGAGTTATGTGGTTCCTATTTGCGTTTTTCTATGGAATTTTGGTTTATGATGGTGTCGGCGTCTTAGTTTCAAACTATCGGTATGCCGGTCTAGTGTACCTAGTTTTATCTGCACTCGGGATGGCGATAGCGTTTAAAGTGTGGCTACCTCAAGATTTGGATTTAGCGTTAGTAATTCCTTTCTTCATGTGGTTTGGTCGCTGGCTGAGGGAAAGTCATTTTATTGGGTCGAAGTTAGCACGTTATGTGTTAGTAATTTCTACTGTGATTTGGATTTTAGCGGGACAGCAAAGATTTCACATTGAAATTTCTATTCGTCATTATCCAGGCTTTTTCCTATCAGTATTAGTGGCATTGCTAAGTAGTTTGGTAATTATCTACGTGTCACGGGGAATTTTATGCTTACCTTATGGTTCAAAATTATTAGTTTTTGGGCGCCATACACTCCTATTGATGTGTATCCACTCCCTTGATTTGTACTGGACCTGGTGGGGCGTTTGGGTTAATGGACCTTGGAAGTTAATTCTACGTGTGGCATTAGATTTAATGATATTTACGCTTATTTTAGGTTTTCGTCAGCTTTGGCAACGGAAAATTAAATAAAACTAATGCAAATTGTGTTATAAAAATTATTGCTTGGTAAAATCAAATAACTAATTTGGGAGGAAAAAGTTTGAAAATTAAAGCAACAGAATGGTACTGGATACGGGCGCCACGGGAATATGAAATTACCGATGAAAAAATTAAAATTGTAACCGAACCGGGGACGGATTTGTGGCAACGGACTTATTATCATTTCCGTAATGATAATGCACCGGTTTTACAGGTGAAGACTACTGAAAAAATTTTTTCTTTTGTGGTGAAGACTAATTTTGCCAGTCATCACCGTTTCGATCAATGTGGTGTAGTTATGTATTTGGATAGCGATAACTGGTTGAAGGCCTCAATCGAATATGAAAGCGCAGACTTTCAACATCTTGGTAGCGTTGTAACTAATCAAGGTTATTCGGATTGGGCCACGACTGAGATTCCTGCGAATATTAAATCTATGTGGTATCGTTTCAGTCGCCGAGGGGCTGATTTTCGCTTGGAATGCTCGGAAGATGGAGTGACTTTCAAGCAAATGCGGATTTGTCACATGTCTCAAGTTAAAAATGAAATTAGTTTTGGAGTGTATGCTTGCAGTCCAGAAGATTCATCTTTTGTAGCGGAATTTACCAATTTTGAAATCATGGATTGTCAATGGTTAGCTCACGATGGTCAGGCCCCTGATGTGGAACAATAAATTTATTAATATTTTGGTAAGTAACTCATGGGGACTTTGAGCTAAATTACTTGTTTTATTAAGAGATAATTAGTAAAATAAAAGTTAGATTTAGCCAGTAATGGTAGCAATAAAAACAGAAAGTGGTGCTTGATTACTATGAGAAAAGAAGAAAAGGCGCTCATCGTTATCTTTGGGGGGACGGGCGACTTAGCGCAACGCAAGTTATACCCTTCCTTATTTAATTTGTATAAACGGGGCTTTTTAAAAGATAATTTCGCAGTAATTGGAACGGCACGCCGTCCTTGGAGTGATGACTACTACCGTGAAATTATTATCAATGCGGTGGGGGATGCCGAAGATATCAATGGCCAAGCAACAGACTTTGCCAGCCACTTTTACTACCAATCACATAATGTCAATGATACAGAACACTATGCAACTTTAAAGCAATTGGCTGATAAGTTGGATGATAAGTACCAAATCGGTGGTAATCGCGTCTTTTACTTAGCGATGTCACCAAGTTTCTTTGGGACGATTGCCGCACACCTCAAGTCCCAAAACCTAAAGACAACGACCGGTTACAACCGTGTGATTGTTGAAAAACCATTTGGCCACGATTATGAAAGTGCCATGGTCTTAAACGAAGAAATCGCCCAAGCTTTCCCCGAAGAGGAAGTTTACCGTATTGACCATTACTTGGGTAAGGAAATGGTGCAAAATATTCCTGCTATTCGTTTTGGAAATAATATTTTCAATGCCTTGTGGAATAACCGCTATATCAGTAACATCCAAGTAACCTTGTCAGAATCCTTAGGGGTCGAAGAACGGGGCGGTTACTATGATACGGCGGGGGCTTTACGCGACATGATTCAAAATCACACCTTGCAAATTGTGTCCTTGCTGACCATGTCAGCGCCTGTCAGCTTCACGGATACCGATATTCGTAATGCTAAAATCAATGCTTTAAAGTCTTTACGAGTTTACAAGCCGGAAGAAGTAGCGCAAAACTTCGTCCGTGGTCAGTATGGTCCCGGTTCTGATAAACCTGGCTATCGCCAAGAAGATATGGTGGATGCAGACTCTATGACCGAAACTTTTGTAGCTGGGAAATTGGAAGTCAACACTATGGATATGGCTGGAGTACCGATTTATGTTCGGACTGGGAAGCGGATGCGTGAAAAAGCAACCCGCGTGGATGTAGTCTTCAAACAAGTACCAAATAATGTCTTTGGTGAAGGTGATAATACCTTACGTCACGATGTCTTGCACATCATGATTGATCCAGAACCGAAGTTGAGCTTACAACTCAACTCAAAGACCATTGGTCACTCTTATGAATATGATACGAATAGTTTGAACTTAAATTACAGTGTGCCTGCCGAGCAAAGGGCCAACATTCCAGAAGCTTATGAAAAATTAATCTTGGATGTTTTACAAGGCAAAGCCTCAAATTTTGCTTCTTCCAAGGAATTGGAATACTCCTGGAAGTTCATTGATTCTGTGCGTCAAGCTTGGGATAAGAATATCGATGATATGATTTTTCCTAACTATTCATGTGGGAGTATGGGGCCAAAAGCAGCAGATGCGCTCTTAGAAAAAGATGGTAACCATTGGGAATTTTAAGGTAAAGCCGGCCGCAGGGTCGGTTTTTTTTGGAGGAAAAATTGGAAACTCGAAAAATTATTCATGTGGATATGGACTCCTTTTATGCAGCTGTCGAGATGCGGGATAACCCGGTTTTATTTCAAAAACCTCTGGTAATTGGGCGTGATCCCAAACATTCCAATGGTCGTGGTGTAGTGGCGACAGCCAACTATGTAGCCCGGGCCTACGGGGTTCATTCAGCCATGTCAACAGCTCAGGCTGCCAAGCTCTGTCCGGATGCCGTTTTTTTAAACCCAGATTTTGAAAAATACCGTCAAATTTCCCAGGAAATTCATGCGATTTTCCACAGCTTTACCGATGTCATTGAACCGGTAGCTTTGGATGAAGCCTATCTGGATGTGACTCATAATAAGCGTCAGCTTGACTCACCGGTAGTTTTAGCCCATCAATTACAACAAGAAATTTATCAAAGTCTGCGCTTGACTTGTTCGGTAGGGGTGGCCCCTAATAAGTTTTTGGCCAAGTTAGCTAGTGAATACAATAAACCTATGGGTTTTACCATGATTTCTCAAGAAGATATTGATGCTTTTCTCTTGCCTTTGCCGATTGGAAAGTTCCGCGGAGTGGGGGCTAAAACTAAAGAGAAAATGGAAAAACTAGGCATTGAAGACGGAGCGGATTTACGGGCCCAAGACTTAAACTTCTTAACGCAACATTTTGGTAAACAAGGCTTCTTCTTTTACAATTGTGCGCGTGGGATTGATGATCGGCCAGTCCAGGCCCAGCGACAGCGTAAATCTCTTGGATATGAACGGACCTTTGATCAGGGTTTAACGACCTTGGTGGAGGTTAATGACTTTTTTAAGCGTGCAGCTAGCAAGATTGTTGCCAAGTTAGAGGAAAAGAAGTTACGAGCCCAAAGCTTGGTGGTAAAAGTGCGTAACAGCAATTTTGAAACGATGACTAAGCGTTATAGTCAAAAAGATTTTCTGGAAAACGATGTCGAAATCCTGGTTGCCCGAGCAGAGACGCTCTTTGAAGAAATTCAGGTTAGTGAACCTTACGATGTCCGCCTTTTGGGTTTAACAGCAACTGGTTTAGAAGAAAAGCAAATTGAAAACATTACCTTAGACCTTTGGGGCTAGCTTGAAATCTGGGGCTTTTTTGGGTAAAATTAATTAGTTAGAGTAAAAAGAACGAAAGTAGATATATAAGGAGTAAACATTGAAATTTACAGAATTTAATTTAAAGCCGTTCATTAACGAGGCTTTACAAGCGATTGGCTTTAGCGAGCCTACACCGGTGCAAGAACGCTTGATTCCTATGATTCGCAAAGGAAAAAGTGTAGTCGGTCAATCCCAAACCGGTAGTGGGAAGACTCACACCTTCTTATTACCCATCTTCAACAATATTGATGAAGATTTAAATAAAGTTCAAGCCGTTATCACAACACCAAGTCGGGAATTAGCCTACCAAATCTACGAGGCTGCTAAGCAGATTGCAGCCCATAATGATAAAATTTCGGTTCACAACTATGTGGGGGGGACGGACAAGAAACGGCAAATTGAAAAACTCAAGCACAGTCAACCTCAAATCGTGATTGGAACACCGGGACGGATTTTAGATTTGGTGCGGGAAAATGCTCTAGATATTCACAATGCCCACTACTTGGTTGTGGATGAAGCGGATATGACTTTGGACCTAGGATTTTTGAAGGAAACGGATGCCATTGCGGCGACTTTACCACAAGACTTACAAATGTTGGTCTTCTCCGCTACTATTCCGGAAAAATTAAAACCTTTTTTACGGAAGTATATGTCTAATCCGGTGATTGAAGTCATTGAAAATAAGACCGTAATTTCTTCGACAATTGACAACTGGTTGATTTCTACCAAGGGTCGTGACAAGAATCAATTAATTTACCAGCTCTTAACGATGGGAGAACCTTATTTGGCTTTAATTTTCGCCAATACCAAGACTAGAGCAGATGAGCTAACAGATTATCTGCGTAAACAAGGGCTCAAGGTTGCCAAGATTCATGGGGGTATTCAACCACGAGAAAGAAAACGAATCATGAAAGCTGTGCAAAACTTGGAATACCAATACGTGGTTGCCACTGACTTGGCGGCCCGCGGGATTGATATCGAAGGGGTTTCTCACGTGATTAATGATGACTTGCCTGAAGACTTGGAGTTTTTCGTGCACAGGGTAGGGCGGACCGGTCGGAATGGTATGTCCGGAATTGCCATGACTTTATATGCGCCTAATGAAGAAGATTTGATTGAAGAACTCGAAGAGATGGGGGTTAACTTCAAGCCTAAGAAATTAGTCAACGGTGAAGTGGTGGATTCTTATGATCGTAACCGTCGGGAAAAACGTCGGACTCGTAAGCAAAGTGTGGCCGGAGAGCTGAAAGGAATGATTTCCAAGGCTAAGAAGAAGAAAAAGCCAGGTTACAAGAATAAGATTAAGCGCGCCATCAAGAAGAATGAACAACAACGGCGTCGGATTGAACGACGTCAAGAGATGCGTGCTATTCGTAAGAAAAATAAAGCAGAAAATCGTTACTAAAAGAATTGACAGTGAGCGGATTTTTTTCTATACTTGACTGTATTGTAAGACATGTTAATTAAAGTATGGCCTTCAAGAAAGGGTTCGGTTGCTGTGAGAACCTAGGCGCCTTAGTTAATGCTCCTTACCTAGTAAATATGTAAATAAAAAGCTTAAAGAGGCAAACGAAACATCGTTGGCAAGTAAGGTGGTACCGCGCTTAGGCGTCCTTACTTTTCAACGGTGTTTTTTCTTTTTAAGTCCAGAAAGGAAATATCATGAAACAATTAACCAGTGCCCAAATTCGGCAAATGTACCTTGATTTCTTTAAAACTAAGGGTCACGACATCATGCCTTCTGCACCTTTAGTGCCTAAGGATGACCCAACTTTACTTTGGATTAACTCCGGAGTTGCCACGATGAAGAAGTACTTCGACGGTTCTGTTGTACCTAAGAACCATCGGATGACTTCTTCCCAAAAATCAATTCGGACTAACGATATTGAAAATGTAGGCCACACTGCTCGCCACCATACTTTATTTGAAATGTTGGGGAACTTCTCCATTGGCGATTACTTCAAAAAAGAAGCCATCACTTGGGCTTGGGAACTCTTAACTAGTCCAGACTGGTATGCTATTGAACCAGAAAAACTTTACGTGACCGTTTATCCTAAAGATACGGATGCTAAGCGTATTTGGTTAGAGGAAGTTGGCTTGCCTGAAGACCATATTGTGGAAATGGAAGATAATTTCTGGGATATTGGGGAAGGTCCTTCTGGTCCCGACTCCGAAATTTTCTTTGACCGTGGGCAAGAATTCTCTGACGTGGCTGAAGATGACCCTGAAAACTATCCTGGTGGTGAAAACGAGCGTTATTTAGAAATTTGGAACATCGTCTTCTCCCAATTTAACCACAAGCCAGATGGTACTTACGAAGATCTTCCTCACAAAAATATTGATACGGG
The DNA here is from genome assembly GCF_001435735.1 of Ligilactobacillus equi DSM 15833 = JCM 10991. Taxonomy (NCBI): domain Bacteria; kingdom Bacillati; phylum Bacillota; class Bacilli; order Lactobacillales; family Lactobacillaceae; genus Ligilactobacillus; species Ligilactobacillus equi. The sequence continues at coordinate 155,450 of NZ_AZFH01000001.1, read as the reverse complement.
GATGGGACTTGAACGGGTGGTTTCTGTCTTCCAACACGCTAAGACTAATTTTGAAACTGACTTGTTCTTACCAATCATTGACAAGACGGCTGAATTATCTGCAGGTAAGCACTATGGGGATGATGCTACTGCTGACGTGTCCTTTAAGGTGATTGCCGACCACGCGCGGGCGGTGACATTTGCCATCGGCGATGGGGCCTTACCTTCCAATGAAGGTCGCGGTTACGTTATCCGGCGTTTAATCCGTCGTGCTGTGATGCACGGGCAAAAGTTAGGCATTAACGGGGCTTTCTTATACCAATTAGTACCTGTCGTTGGTAAGATTATGGAATCAGCTTACCCAGAAGTCTTACGTGATGCGGAATACATTCAAAAGGTGATTCGCATGGAAGAAGACCGTTTCCAAGAAACCTTAAAAGATGGGGTTGCGATGTTAGATGACTTAATTGCTAAAACCAAGGAAGCCGGTCAATCCGTTTTACCAGGTAAGCCAGTCTTCAAGTTATACGATACTTACGGATTCCCATTTGAATTAACAGAAGAATATGCTAATGACGCAGGTTTAACGGTGGCTAAAGATGAATTTGACGCCGAAATGCAAGCACAAAAAGACCGGGCCCGCGCTGCACGTTCTTCAGCGAAGTCCATGGGTGTCCAAAATGCCCTCTTGACTGATATCACCACGCCTTCTGAATACGTAGGTTACAGCAAGTTAGCTTGCGATGGTATCTTAGAAGACATTATCTTTGAAGATGAATTAGTGGACAGCTTAGCTGCTGGCCAAAAAGCGCAAGTCATTTTTGATAAGACTCCATTTTATGCTGAAATGGGGGGACAAGTGGCTGACACTGGTTTTATTAAGAATGCTGAAGGTAAGACTGTTGCTCAAGTTGAAGACGTGCAACACGCACCAAACGGGCAAAACATGCACACAATTATGGCGTTAGCTGATATGACTAAGAAGTCCAGCTACCGCTTAGAAGTAAATGTAGAACGCCACGACAAGGTGAAAAAGAATCACACGGCAACCCACCTCCTAGACCAAGTTTTACGCGACGTCTTAGGGAGTCACACCCACCAAGCTGGTTCTTTAGTGGAACCAACTTACTTGCGTTTTGATTTCACTAATTTAGGAGCCGTAACGGAAGAACAATTAGCCAAAGTTGAAGCTATTGTCAACGAAAAAATCTGGGCGAATATGGCTGTGGAAACGGTTGTAACTGACTTAGAATCCGCCAAGAAGATGGGGGCAATTGCCTTATTTGACGATAAGTATGGTGATGAAGTGCGCGTCGTGAAGGCTGGCGACTACTCTATGGAATTCTGTGGGGGAAACCACGTGGATAACACCAATGAACTTGGTTTATTCAAGATTGTTTCTGAATCAGGGGTCGGCGCTGGTGTCCGTCGGATTGAAGCCGTAACTTCCAAGGAGGCTTATGAATTCTTAGAAGGCCGTAATCATTTACTCCAAGAAGCCGCTACGCTAATGAAGGTTGCACAAATTAAGGAAGTGCCTAACAAGGTTCAAGCCTTACAAGCCCAAATCAAGGAATTGGAAGCTACGAAGCAAGCTTTGGAAGACAAGTTTGCCAGCCAACAGGCCAAGTCCGTCTTTGAAAATGTGCAAACGATTGGTACTTACAGTTTGATTGCTTCCCAAGTTAACGTTTCTGGGATGAGCCAATTACGTCAATTGGCTGATCAATGGAAGAGCCAAGGTTTGTCTGATGTCTTAGTCTTAGCGACTGCTGTAGATGGCAAGGTGAACTTGATTGCTGCGGTGCAAGATGAGGCTGTTAAGGCTGGTTTAAAGGCCGGTGACTTAATCAAGACCATTGCACCACTTGTTGGTGGTGGCGGTGGGGGTCGTCCTAACATGGCCCAAGCCGGTGGTAAGAAACCAGAAGGAATTGACCAAGCTCTAGCCAAAGCTAGTGAATGGTTAGCAGAAAAATAAAAATTATTATGGGAAGAGTCCTTGGGGGCTCTTTTCGTATGAAAGGACAAAAGATGAAGCCAGAAGAATTATCACAAAAGTTACAATACCAAACCCAAAAAGAAGTCGATGAATTACAAACAATTTTGAACAAGTTAAATGGGATGAGCTTGGTTTTAAGTAAGGCCATGAAAAATGGGGTCGTGGTTGATAAAAAAGCTTACAATGACTTCGCCCAAAAATATAATGATTTAGTTAAGGCGGTTGATTTTGATTTAAAACGCGCTAAATTACGTCAAGCCAAGACTTTTGACTTGGAAAAATAAATTTTTGCATCCTGGCTTACGCCGGGATTTTTTATTAAATGAGAAAAATTTATTGTTTTATGATAAAAATGAGTGTATTATGAGATAAACTAAAAGAAAGAGGAGTGATTTAGATGGCACGAAAAATTGGTGTAATCGGAATGGGAAACGTAGGGGCTGCGGTGGCTCATTATGTTGTGTCTGCTGGCTTTGTGGACGAACTCGTTTTAATTGATAAGAACAGCGCTAAGGTGGAGGCTGACGCCCTAGATTTTCGGGATGCCATGGCTAATCTTCCTCACCGGATGGATATTTACACGAATGATTATCAAAAACTTGCCGATGCGGATGTAGTAATTTCCGCCCTGGGGAACATTAAATTGCAGGACAATGCTGGTGATGATCGTTTCGTCGAATTACCTTTTACCAGCAAGAACGCCCAGGAAGTAGCTCAAAAACTTAAGGCGGTTAATTATCAAGGTAAGATTATTGTCATCACTAATCCAGTCGATGTAATTACTTCTATCTTTCAAGAAGTAACAGGCTTACCTAAAAATCACGTGATTGGGACGGGGACGCTTCTTGATTCAGCCCGGATGCGACGAGCCGTTTCCGAACAATTAGGGATTGATTCACGTTCCGTGGTGGGTTACAACTTAGGAGAACACGGAAATTCCCAATTTACTGCCTGGTCTACAGTGCGAGTTTTAGGGCAGCCTATTACTGAACTTGCCCAAGGTCGGGGCTTGGATTTGGATGCTTTGGATCATGAAGCTAAAGTCGGGGGCCATACGGTCTTCCACGGTAAAAAGTACACCAACTATGGGGTGGCAACGGCAGCTGTTCGCTTGGCCAACACCATCATGTCCAATGCCATGACTGAATTGCCAGTTTCCAACTATCGGGAAGAGTATGGATGTTACCTCTCATATCCTGCTATTGTGGGAGCCGACGGGGTGGTGGAACAACTCCAGCTTGATTTAACAGCGGAGGAATTGAAAAAACTTCAAGTTTCTGCGGATTACATCAAGACCAAGTATCAAGAATCTATGGCTTAGGCCAGAATGAAGTCAGTTACGGCTGGCTTTTTTATGTGAATTTTTATTTATTTGTTCAACAAAAATTGACTGACTGGTCAATAAATAATACCATTGATTTATGGGAAGAAAGAAAAAATTTGATCAAAACTTGGTTTTAAAACAAATCACGCAGGTCTTTGTCCGGTATGGATATGAGGCGACCTCTATGGATAATTTAGTTCAGGCCACGGGTGTCTTGCGGGGAAGCTTATACGCTGCTTTTGGCAGTAAATTGGGTATGTTTCGGGCGGCTTTAGCTTGGGAGGAGAACGAATTAAGCGACCAATTGATTCTAATTGCTATGATGGAGTTGAGTGCTCGTGACTCCCAAATTAAACGGATGGTTCAAATATGGTACCAAAAACAAAATGCGACCCAAGTGACCATGAAGTTAGGGCAACTGATTTTAGCCCGCAGTCAAATCTTAGGAGTTGATAGTGATGAAGAATAAAGTTGACATTCAAGGTGATAAATTAATCGTGGCACCGCAAGGATTGCATAAAATCTGGGCTTTAAAAGGCCAAATCACGTTGCCACTCAGTCATGTCAGGGGGGCAACTTTAGATAATGGTATGCTCTTAGAAAAGAGGGGGCTACGTCTGGGCGGAACGGCTATTGGGGGATATTATGCCGGAACTTTTGTGAAAGCTGGTGAAAAAGTTTTCTATAATGCAAATCTAAAAGACCAAGTGGTGGTCATTACTTTGCGTGATGAGGACTATACCTCTCTGGTTTTAGGGGTAGAAAATCCTCGAAAATTGGTGGATGAAATCAATAGTCAGCTAACTTAAAGTGCGTTATACTAAGAAGGCCGGGTTATAAACGCGGCTTTTTTGAATTGGTGAGAAAGGATGAAAATAACTTGTGAAAAAACTCAAAGGAATTTTGATTTTGCTATTAGTAGCTTTGATTTGGGGTGTGGCCTTTGTCGCCCAGGATAAGGCCGGAGATGTCATTGGGGCCTTTACCTTTAATGCGTCCCGGAATTTCTTAGCGGTTGCCTTTCTAGGAATTTTTCTCTTAAAGCGTAAGAGTCATGGCCAATTACCTCCGGCTAGCAAGCAATTGTGGTTAGGAGGACTTTGGATTGGACTGGTCTTGTTCATTGCCGAAAGTTTCCAACAATCAGCGATTGCTTCCTACCCAGCGACCGCTGCGGTTTCAGGACGTTCTGGCTTTTTAGCCTCAACCTATGTAATTTTTGTGGCTGTAATGGCTTGGATTGTCGGACGCAACCGAAATTTTTTAACTGCGGTTGCTGTAGTTTTAAGTATCTGTGGGATGTACTTTTTATGTTTGACCCGAGGCTTAAATGAAATTTATTTTGGCGATATTTTAAATGTCGCCTCGGCCTTCTTCTTTGCCCTCCATATCCTGGTTATTGACCGCTATCGCAGGTTGGACAGCTTGATGATTTCTTGTCTCCAGTTTGTGGTGGCTGGGAGTCTAGCTCTACTTTGTGCCTTAGTTTTTGATAGTTTGACTTGGGCTAACTTCCTCGAAGCTTTAGTTCCAATTATTTATGCCGGAGTTATTTCTAGTGGTGTGGGTTATACCTTGCAGATTGTGGGGCAAAAATATGCTGATCCAGCTTCCTCAGCCTTGGTTCTAAGCTTAGAGTCGGTTTTTGCGGCCTTAGCGGGCTTTATTCTTTTAGGGGAAGTATTAACAGGCCGTGAATTTTTCGGAGGTATTCTGGTTTTTCTAGCAGTGATTTGCGCCCAAATACCGGATATCCTGATGGTTTATCGCAATCAAAAAAATATGCCAAGATAAAAGGCTGAAAGTTACGTTTTTAGCGTTCTTTCAGCCTTTTGGTAATTCCAATAACTACGGGGAGGGAGCTTGTTTTTCGCAACTGCAATTTATTTCTACCGTCATAGCGAATACTTGCAAGCAAAATAAAAAAGCCAGCAATTGCTGACTTAAGCTAAAGGTGAATCTCCTAGCTGGTAGACGCGATTATCGGCTTCATCGTAAACACTAATGGGATGATTATCTACGGCATCAATTCGTAGTTGGTAGCCGTAGTTATCTAAAAAAACAAGTTCTTTGTTATCAATACTAATGACTTTTCCGGCGAGTTGACGTCGGTCTAAAGAAATCGTTAAATCGGCGCTTATTTCTAAGTGATGTTGGCGTCCATTTTCTTCATCAGTAAAAACCCAGTTACCAACATAAATTAGAGGTATAGTGGCTACAGTAATTTTAGCAACGTGCTTATTAGAACGGTGCAACACGTTTTTAATATGTTCTAAAAAAGGTACTCTAGCCACGACAATACCGCCTTTCTCTTCCATCAATAAATCCCCCTGTGTCCATAAATGGTTATGTACTAATTCTAAAATTATTTATACCTATCATATACCACTTGTCTTCGAAGCAAAAGGGGGGGAACGTTTTTTTAGCAATAATGAAACTTTGTCATAAAATTGACATTGAAACCGCTTTATATAATAAAAGATTTTAGTGGGAATTTCTGTTATAATTTAGCTGAAGAACTTTTTTGAATAGTGAGGTTAAATCTATGGTAAAATTAGGAGTTATCGGAACAGGAGCAATTGCCTTAAGCTTTGTGAAAGCTGCTAGAAGTGCAGATTATTATAAATTAACAGCGGTATATTCCCGGCGCCAGGAAAGCGGTCAAGCCTTCGTTGAAAAGACAGGATACCCAGCGCAAACGTATACTAGTATACAGGAATTTTTCCAAAAAGGTGATTTTTCAGTGGTTTACATTGCTTCACCCAACAGCTTGCACTTTGAACAAATCAAGTTGGCCTTGGAAGCAGGTAAAGATGTGATTGTAGAAAAACCAATGGTAATTAACCCAAAGCAAATGGCGGCCGTAAAGGATCTATTAGCCCAACATCCTGAAAACTACCTTTTTGAAGCTGCTCGACATCTACATGAACCAGCCTTTCAAGTGGTTCAAGAAGCCGTGGCGAGCCTCGAAATGAAGCAAGGGGGGCACTTAACGTATATGAAATATTCCTCCAAGTATGATGCCTATTTAGCTGGAGAAGAACCTAACGTCTTTACCACTAAATTTGCCGGAGGAGCTCTCCAAGACCTGGGGATTTACTTAGTTTATGATGCTGTGGCTTGGTTCGGTAAACCGGCTAGTGTGGAATACAAGGCCCACATGTTGAAATCGGGCGTGGATGGTAGTGGGGAGGCTATCTTACACTATCCTGACTTTGATTTGATTTTACATGTTGGTAAGACGATGAACTCCTACCTTCCTGGTGAGATTTATGGTCGCAAGGAAACGATTGTTATGGATAATGCGGCTGAATTGACGGACGTTAAGTTAGTAGGTCCACGGGCTGAAGTTAAAATTGGAGGTCGATTAGTGGATGAAAATCCGCTCTTAGCTGAAGCAATGGTTTTTGGAAAAATTTTAGTTAACCGAGATCAACCTGAAAATCGTCAGAAAGCAGCCCAATGGTTGGCTTTAGCAGAAGAAGTCAATCAGGTTCTTTATGACCTTCGGCAAAGTGCCGGCATTGTCTTCGATGACGAAAAATAGAGAGAAAAGGATATATTAAATATAATGAATCCAAAATTTGAAGCAAAATTTACTGCGGAAGGTTTTACGCGCCTAGCGCCTATTCAAACCGCCGTCTATGATGACTTACGACAAGGTAAAGATGTCTTGGGTCTAGCGCCGACGGGATCGGGGAAGACTTTGGCATATACCTGGCCTTTATTAGAGCAAATCTTGCCGGGTGATGGAGTGCAATTATTGATTTTAGCGCCATCCCAAGAATTGGCCAGTCAGATTACCCAAGTAGTACGGACTTGGGCCCAAGTCTTAGACTTAAGTGTCTTAGCTATTATTGGGGGTGCTAATGTTAAACGGCAACAAGAAAAGCTTAAAAAACGCCCCGAAATTATTGTAGGGACACCAGGGCGCTTGTTGAACTTAGCCAATGACAAAAAGTTAAAGCTTCACAAGCTTCAAGCGGTCGTAGTTGATGAAGCCGATGAAATGTTGGCGCAAAAGGAAACCTTGGCTGATGTGCGGGATTTAGTAAGTCGCGGTCCCGCAGATAGTCAATTAGCTTTCTTCTCAGCCACTACCACGCCGGTTTTAGATGAATTACATCGTTGGTTTGGTGTTGATGTAGTAGTTAAAGATGTACGCAAAATTGACGACACTCAAGGTGAAGTAATGCACTATTTGATTGAAACTCCCGTACGTAAGCGGACAGATGCCTTGCGGCGTTTAGCCAACTTGGATGACTTTGCGGGGTTAGTCTTTGTTAAGCAAACGTCAACCTTAAAAGAAGTAACCGATAAGTTACGGCATCATAAAGTACCGGTAGCTTCTTTATCAGGTGAAGGTCGGCAAGTTGAACGTCAACAAGCCTTAGCAGCTTTAAAAAGTCGCAAAATTAAGCTTTTGATTACCACAGATATTGCTGCCCGCGGGCTGGATATTCCTAATTTACCCGCTGTGATTAATTATGATTTACCGCGTGACATTAATACTTACATTCACCGTAGTGGACGAACTGGCCGGATGGGCGCGACCGGGATGGTGATTAATCTAGGAAATGAGCATGCTTTGCGGAACTTTCGGCAAATTTTGCGGACTGGTGACTATCGCGTTAGTCCGGCTTTCTTAATGGCAGGACATCTGGCCCTCCGAGATGAGATTGGATACTTGGACGCCCGTACAGGTGATCCATTAGACTTGCAAACGCAAACCTCCAAGCCAGCCATCAAAAAAAACAAGGTTAAAAATAAGGCCCAAGTTGATACCAAGATTGCGGAAGTCAAGCCTAAGCGTAAGAAAAAGCGCAAGCGGGACCAAAAGAATAAAGGGATGCGTCGTAAAAAACAAACAGACTAAACCTTGACTTTAAAAAGAAAAATTTTTATACTATAAGAGATAATAGTATGTATCTGTAGCTCAGCAGGATAGAGCAACCGCCTCCTAAGCGGTAGGTCATCGGTTCAATTCCGATCAGGTACATTGATTATTTCTGGTTAAATACAAAAAAGCTATCCGTTGAATGGATAGCTTTTTGTGTAGGCAATTTTATTTAAACCCAGTCCCCATTACGAAAGACCGGGATGATAGTACCATCTTTTTTGATACCGTCAATGTTCATTTGGGCAGACCCCACCATGAAGTCGACGTGAGTTTCTGAAACGTTAAGACCGTGCTCCATTAACGTTTTATCATCCATTTTCGTCCCACCTTGGACATTAGTTGGGTAGGCGGATCCCAAAGCGAGATGGTCACTAGCATTTTCATCAAAGAGGGTGTTGAAGAAGGTAATCCCTGATTGCGAAATTGGAGAAGGATCAGGAACTAGGGAAACTTCCCCTAAGCTTTTGGCCCCCGGAATTGTTAAGAGGTGATCGAGAACTGCTTGGCCTTTTTCAGCCGTGGCTTTGATAATTTGACCATCCTTAAATTCAAAACGCATGCCTTCTAAGACAGAACCTGCGTAAGAAAGGGGTTTAGTAGAGCAGATATAACCATCGATGCGATGGCAATCGGCAGCGGTGAAGACTTCTTCAGTTGGCATATTGGCCATAAATTCAACACCGTCACTGTTCAAGGAACCAGCAGCTTCCCAAATGTGATTTTCAGGTAAACCAACTGTGAAGTCAGCCGTTGGTGCGGTGTAGTGGAGGGCGGAGAACTGTTCTTGGTTCAACCATTCAGCTTTAGAACGTAATTTTTGGTCGTGGGCTTGCCAAACAGCGACGGGGTCGTCACCTTCATTGAGGTGGCAAGTCTTAAAAATTTCTTCCCAGAGTCGGTCGACACTTTCTTTTGGACTAAGGTCGGGGAAGACTTTTTGAGCCCATTCTTGACCAGCAGCGGCCACGACGGTCCAGCTCAAATCATTGTTTTGGGTAGCCTTGCGGACAGGTAAGTTTGCCTTGCCAAGGGCTTTTTGGTAGGCACCAATGCGACTAGCCTCGACACCCCCTAAAGCGTTAGGATCATCAGACATAACTGAAATCCGAGCAGCTTTGTGTTCGGCGATGTATTGAGCTTCAGCTTTTTGGTAGTCAGGAATATTGGTCAAAAATTCTTCCGGGGCGTTAGTCAAGAATTGGCGGGTGTTAAAGGAATCAGACCATTTCACAATCACCTTACCAGCGCCCAATTTGTAGGCTTCTTCAACAATTAAGTGAGCTAATTTTTGTTGGCTCACAGAAATGTAAAGGATGACCACTTGCTGGGGTTGGATGTTAACCCCAACTTTGGTAATCAGTTGGGCGTATTTAACTAGTTTTTCATCAAAATTAGGAATAGACATGAAATCACTCACTTTAATTTAATTGTTTGTCTAATTAAATATATCATGAAAGCGCGCATTTTGGCAATAAGCTTGCTATAATAAAGACAATAGTAAATACGGAGGAATTTCTGATGCAGAAAATTAAAGTAATGACGGTCTTTGGGACTCGTCCGGAAGCCATCAAGATGGCCCCTATTGTCAAAGCGCTTCAAGAAGATGAACGTTTTGAGGCTATTACCACGGTGACCGGCCAACACCGCGAAATGTTAGACCAAGTCTTAAAAATCTTTGCTATCCAACCTGATTATGATTTAGATATCATGCACCATCAACAAACATTAACAGATATTACGGCTAACGTCTTAATCAAGCTTCAAGCAGTCTTGCAAGAAGCTAAGCCTGATATAGTCTTAGTTCACGGGGATACAACGACGACCTTTGCTGCTAGTGTGGCTGCTTTTTATCAACAAATTCCCTTGGGTCATGTGGAAGCGGGCTTACGAACTTGGGATAAGTATGCACCTTATCCGGAGGAAATGAATCGGCAAATGACGGATGTGTTAACGGATTTGTACTTTGCACCAACTAGTTTGAGCCAAGAAAACTTGCTCAAAGAAGGTCACTATCGAGATAATATTTATGTTACAGGGAACACAGCTATTGATGCCCTGAAACAAACGGTTAGTGCTGATTATCAGCATCAAATTTTAACAAACTTAGATCCTCAAAAGAAGTTGGTCTTAGTAACTATGCACCGGCGGGAAAATCAAGGCACACCAATGGAAAGGGTCCTAACGGCTTTACGTCAAGAAGTGGAAGCCCATCCTGAAATTGAAGTTGTTTATCCGGTTCACCTTAGCCCAGTTGTCCAAGAAGTCGCTCACCGTGTGTTAGGTAATCATCCTCGAATTCATTTGATCGAACCGCTCGATGTTTTAGATTTCCATAATCTTGCGGCTCATGCTTACCTGATTATGACGGATTCTGGTGGGGTCCAAGAAGAAGCCCCTTCCTTAGGCAAGCCGGTTTTGGTCTTGCGGGACACTACTGAACGACCAGAAGGGGTAGCGGCTGGAACTTTGAAAGTCGTGGGAACCCAACCCGATAAGGTCAAAACTGCTCTAGAAGGGCTTTTAAATGATGAAGTGGCTTACCAAAAGATGGCCCAAGCCAAGAATCCTTACGGAGATGGCCAAGCTTCTACACGCATTTTACAAGCGATAGCTCACTACTTTAATAGGCGAGAGCCGGCTCCTAACGCTTTTGAAATTTAAGTAAAAACAGGAAGGTTATGCAGACCTTCCTGTTTTTGGGTTACTGATTAAGTTAAATTTTTCAGAAAAAAGTAGTCCATAGTTGGGTGGACTGTTTTTTGTAAGGGCCTTTCAAGTTCGCTAAAGCCTAGCTTGCGGTAGAGGTGCAGAGCTATCTGAAGGTTGGAATGAGTTTCCAGGTAAAGTTGTTGGTAGCCGGCACTCTGCGCTGCATTCATGACATATTCCATTAAGATATAGCTAAGTCCTTGACCACTAACCGCAGGGTCGAGGTAGAGCTTCTGTAATTCAGCAATATGATGATGCGTATCATAAGCGGCAAACCCCGCTCCGCCACAAACCTGTCCCATTTCATCGCAGATAACAAAATAAGCACGATCAGCTGTGACCTGGTAGAAGCGACTAAGATGGTCGAGTTCGGAATCGAAATAGGCTGTTCCGGGGATATCTAAATGATGTTTTTTCAATTGTTGGCGGATGATGGCGGCCATGGCAGCATCATCATTAGCCGTGATAGGACGAATAAGCATAAAATTAAATTCCTCCACAGATTTTTAGCTTTATTCTAAGAAATATGTGTACAAATAGCAAGGCTAAACTGATTTTCTTCTACGGTTAAACAGACTAATCAAAGCGCTGATGGCTAAGAGTATTAGCCCCAAGCCACTGAGATAGAAGCCGGCCTTCAATCCAGGAATGGTGTAACTAAATTGCACTCGGTGTTTTCCTGGTTTTAACTTCACGCCAACAAAGGCTTGGTTGGTTTTAAGCACTGTTTGCTTGTGGTTGTCTACCTTAACTTGCCAGGCAGGACTGTAAGGAATAGAGGAAGTTAAAATTCCCGCATGATTAATGGTGATATTTCCTGAGAAGCCAGTTGGTGTAACCTTAAAGTTTTGGAGACTATGTCTTTGAATGGCCTGGACTTGTTTTTGGTAGCTGGAGTTTTCTCCTAATGGCAAGGCCACAAGTTTAAGTTTGAAGTCGTAGTGGCCGAGTTTGGACGGTGTAAAAGTGATACTACTTGGTAATTCACTAAAGGATCCAAGGTTGACGGTCCCGTTTTTAATAACTTGGTAAAAGGAGGTTGAACTTTGTTTTCTTTGCACGATTTCTTCCGTTCCATTACGAGTTTCAAAGGCTAATGTGTAACTAGGGTCAGGTGAGCCCTGTAAGATGTGGTAGTGGAAGTATTTATATCTTAATGCCAAAAGATTTTGGTCCATGAATCCATTGGTTTGGGCGTAGTAGTTGTTACGCTTTTCTAAAGCCAATTGTTCTTGGAGACTGAAAGGATGGTATTTAATATTGGTCACTTCGAGATGAATTTCACTGTTGGCCAATTTTTTTAAGAGCTCTTGGCGATCTTTAGCGCTGAAGTCTTTTGAAGTTGGTGCCACTAAGATTTGATAGCGTTCATTAGTATCTTCTTTAATGAGGTCTTGGCTACTGATACGGTTGCCACGACTCGAAACAATTTTGATAGGAACTTCGATAACTTGTGATGTTACATCTTTTAAGTTTTTCTTAGGTAAATTTTGGCTTGCCTTTTGACTCACCAGGACTCCTTCAGCCAAGGCCCGTTCCTTTTGCGAGGCTGTTAATTGGCGGTAGTGTTGAGGCGTGAAAACTTGGTTTTGGAAGTAAACCAAAGGGAAGGCTAGGTTTGTGCGATAACGGCGGGTTTGTTGGTCATGACTACTTTGACCATTAACATCTGTAATTTTCCGGCTCGTGCGATCTAAAAAGTAATTGGCTGGGACTTTTTGGGAGTTATCACGGTTGATTTTACTAAAGATATATTGGACTCCTAAGAAGTTGTTCAAAATGCTACGGTCATCGACTTGTTGAGTCGGCCGGGTCGCTTCGTATTGAATGTTTTGTAAGGACCGCATGAAGTTACCTAGATACTTGTTTTGTAAGGAGTAGTAGGAAGTGATACTGTGTACACTGGCATTTAGTGTGTTATACATATCATAGTTAGCTCCCAAATAGTAGTTGTGGGAGATGGTTGATACTCGGTAGTTATCTGAAGCAGTAAGGTCGCTGTCTAAGCCATCGTAACGGTTATTGGCGAGTTTTTCGTAAGTTCCAGTGGCTAAGGCCTCGTCAGTGAAACCACCGTTATAAGGTGCTTCGTAGTAGACGATGTTAAGCAGTAGGTTAATCAAAACCAAACCGGTTAAGGTCTGGGGGTGTCTATTTATCTGGTAAGCTTGAGCGTAAAGAAAGCCAAGGGTCACTAAGAGGAAAATAATCGGAATAAAGATTTTTTGATCATTGTCAAAGAAATAATTTCCACTAATCCAGATAAGATAAACTAGGGTTGCCAGACTAAAAATTTTTAAGGTTCGAGCTGATAAGTTTGGTGCTTCTTCTAGTAAGAGACAGACCGCCAATGCCATAGGTAAGCACAGCATTAAAGACCAACGATTGGAAGGCGACATGCCTCCGTTGAAAAGGGCTCCAAAGAATGGTAAGAGAAACATAACTAAACTTAAAGCGAAACTCGCACATAAAATTGGATAGCGCTTGGCGTGGATAACAACATAGGTTACGGCATAAAAGGCGATACTGGCAAAGCCTAGAGCAGACCAGAAGTAAAAGTCTCGATTGCCCCCATTAATAAGCTGGCTTGGTAAGGCCAGGTAGTAATAGAGTGGATAAAATGTCAAACCATTAGCAAAAGAGGCCGCTGCCCGCGTTGAGGAAGTCACCGCGTATAACTCGGGAATGAGTAAGCCTGCCGCTAGTAAGAGGGCAATGATAGTTGCCCAAGCGAGTTTGGCGAAAACCTGCGGGTAATTTAAAGTGTGCCGGTAAGTGAAGCCCACGCGCAAAGCCAGGTATAAAAGTGCCCCAATACCTAACATAAAAGCAAAGTAAAAGTTACTGATTAACATCCAGGTAAAAACTGCCAAGAGGGGCCAGGCTGACTTCTTTTGTAGGACCCGCTCAATCCCCCAAATTAAGAGAGGAAAAATGATAAAGGGTGTTGTAAAGAAGGGGTGGGCAACACTGGCGTAAAGGACGAAGGCGTTAAAGAGATAAACCCCAGCTCCGGCTATTAGATTACGTTTTTGAAAATTAAAATGGCTGGCCACAAAAATAAAGGACAAGCCGGCAAAATACAGGCGCAAGCCGATTAAAGCCTGATAGGCCACTACTAAGAATTTGGCCGGAATTAACAAGGTTAAATAATTAAATAGGTCGCCAATTACGTAGTAGGAGTAGACTTGGAAGGTATCTGATCCCAGTCCCATCTTTAACGACCAGGTGGTCAGATTGGGATGCTTCCAAAAGTCTAGGACTAGTTGTCGGTAGCTTTCCAGTAAGGGCAGGTGCTGGTTAGCCGCATCAATATCCCAAATTAAAGCATGACCGGTAATTAAGTAAGTTCCATACATAAAAAAAGCCCCAACTAAAAAGAAGAGGGTGTAACTTAGATAAAGTTTGGAACGCTTCTTTTTCTCAAATGAAAAATGCACAAAAAAACCTCCTCGTGAGTTTGTTTTCATTTTAACCTAAAATAGGTCAGAAGAAAACTTAGGGGAGGTTAAAAAAGCATTAATTCTTAAGCGTCTACAGCTTGGGCTAATTTGTGGGCGAAAGCTTCCAAAGCGTCGATGTCTTCTTGATCGGCTTCTAAGTTAATCTTGACGGCGTCAGCTCCCTTAGTGGCTCCAGTTTTGGCTAAGGCTTCGTCAAACAAATCAACAGCAGTACAGTAGTATTCTTCATAGAAAACGTCACCAGAACCAGCAACACCGTAAACTTTACCGGTTAAGTCAATGTCAGCTAGGTCTTCATAATAGTCTAACCCTTCATCAGGTAAGGCCCCTTCATCATAAGTGTAGGGGCAAATCACAACCAAATCAAACGCTTCTAAATCAGCGGGATCTTCTTGGGAAATTTCTTGCATGTCGACGTCTAGGCCTTCGTTTTCTAAGGCTTCGGAAATAATATCAGCGACGTCTTCGTTATTACCAGTGATGGTCGCGTATAAAACTTTGGCACTTGCCATGTAAATCCTTCTTTCTTTTCAAAAACTTGTACTTCCATTTTATATTGTTTACTGTAAAAATGAAAGGTGCCACTTTCTAAAAATTAGGTTATAATAATAGATGAGTTTTAAAAATCAGAAGGGAAGAGAAAGTATGATTACAATCAAATCACCACGTGAAATTGATGAAATGGCAAAGTCAGGTGCGATTTTAGCTGGTATGCATCGTGGTTTACGTGAAATTATCAAGCCTGGCATGTCTTCATGGGAAATTGAAGAATTCGCTCGTAACTATATTGAAAGTCATGATGCGATTTGTGAGCAAATCGGTTTTGAAGGGTATGAATATGCTACTTGTGTGAGTGTAAATGATGAAATTTGTCATGGTTTTCCTCGCAAAAACCTTATTCTAAAAGATGGTGACTTAATCAAGGTAGACACGGTGGTTAACTATCACGGTGCTATGAGCGACTCTTGCTGGTCATATGTAGTGGGTAAGTCCACGCCAGAAATCGATCGCTTAATGGAAGTAACTAAAAAAGCCTTATACTTAGGAATCGATCAA
This sequence comes from Ligilactobacillus equi DSM 15833 = JCM 10991, assembly GCF_001435735.1. Classification (NCBI taxonomy): domain Bacteria; kingdom Bacillati; phylum Bacillota; class Bacilli; order Lactobacillales; family Lactobacillaceae; genus Ligilactobacillus; species Ligilactobacillus equi. The sequence goes on along the minus strand of NZ_AZFH01000001.1, from coordinate 140,016 downwards.
GCTCAAGTTGGTAACCGTATTGGTGATATTGGGGCAGCTATTCAAAAGTATACTGAAGAAGAAAATGGTTATGGTGATGTCCGTGATTTTATTGGTCATGGTATTGGGCCTACCATGCACGAAAGTCCTAATGTACCGCACTATGGGGTTGCTGGTAAAGGTCTGCGTCTGCGTGAAGGAATGACTATCACGATTGAACCCATGATTAACACTGGTACTTACGAAATTGCTATGGATGACCCTAGTGGTTGGGTGGCCCGCACGGCAGATGGTGGCCTATCTTGCCAATTTGAACACACCATTGTTATTACTAAAGATGGTCCTAAAATTTTGACCTCCCAAGATCCAGAAATGGATGCCAAATACCTTTGGAAACCAGCAGAATAATCATCCCATGATTAATCTTTAAATAATAACGTATTATTAAGTTAACCAATTTTAGCATGAAGTAAAAAAGCTGAGATTGGTTTTTGTTGTTTATATAAAACAATAAAAGAAGTTGCTGAAGAGTAAAAATATGGCTCCTTTAAAGTAGTGAAGAATAAGTGAAATGCTTATTCGAGGTAAGGAAACGCTTATAAAAAACTTGTTATTACCGAAAAATTTGGCTATAATGAATAGGGTTTAAAGCCAATTAGTTTGTTAAAGGAGTACATAATTAATGAAAGTTAGAAAAGCTGTGATTCCAGCTGCGGGGTTAGGAACACGATTTTTACCTGGGACTAAAGCCCTCGCTAAGGAAATGTTCCCAATTATCGATAAGCCAACCATTCAATTTATTGTTGAAGAAGCTAAAAAATCAGGGATTGAAGATATTTTGGTGGTTACTGGGAAGGGGAAACGTCCCATTGAAGACCACTTTGATTCTGTACCTGAACTGGAACAAAACTTGAAAGAAAAAGGTAAAGATGACCTCTTGGAATTAGTCCAACAAACAACTGACATCAACCTCTACTTCATTCGTCAATCTCACCCACGTGGTTTAGGGGATGCTGTTTTGATGGCGAAGGACTTTGTGGGTGACGAACCTTTTGTGGTTATGTTAGGTGATGATGTCATGGATGACAAGGTTCCTTTGACCAAGCAATTGATTGACCGTTATGAAGATACGCACGCTTCAACTTTAGCAGTGATGAAAGTACCTCACGAAGAAGTGAACAAATACGGGGTTATTGACCCAATTTCTGAACCAAAATCTGGTTTATTTGATGTGAAACAATTCGTCGAAAAACCAGATGTAGATAAGGCTCCATCTGATTTAGCCATCATTGGGCGCTATTTATTAACTCCAGAAATTTTTGAAATGTTAGAAACCCAAGCACCAGGGGCAGGAAATGAAATTCAATTAACGGATGCTATTGATCGTCTTAACAAGATTCAACGTGTCTTTGCTCATGAATTCAAGGGTGACCGCTATGATGTGGGCTACAAGTTTGGTTACTTAAAGACGTCTATCCAATACGGTTTAACACATCCTGAAGTTAAAGACGAATTGAAAGCTTACATTAAAGAAATCGCAAGTCAGTTAGATTAAAAAAATCCTCCTAGTTTTTGACTGGGAGGATTTTTTATTTAGGCTAATTGATTGTAATCAGCGTCAGAGACAGGTTCTAACCATTCATTGCTGGTGTTTCTTCCATCAATTTCAAAGGCTAAGTGGCTGAACCAGGAATCTTTAGCGGCACCGTGCCAGTGTTTAACGTTAGCAGGAATGTGAATAACATCACCAGGTCGCATTTCGATGGCTTTTTTACCGGCTTCTTGGTAGTAGCCACGCCCACCGACACAGACAAGCATTTGCCCCCCGCCTTGGTCGGCTTTGTGAATGTGCCAGTTATTACGACAGCCCGGTTCAAAGGTAACGTTAAAAATTGGTACTTGTTGGTCAGAAACTGTAGCGAGGTAGCTTTGGCCGACAAAGTATTGGGCATAGGCATCGTTGGGATCTCCAATAGGGAAAAAGATTGAGGCTTGGTATTGATCTTTAGCGCTTGGGGTAGCAGCATCTTCTTGCCAGACTTCTTTAGCTAAATTGAAGGTGGCCCAACCCTTAGGCCAGCCACAATACATGGTAGCATGGGTGATAATTGCTGCAATTTCTGCTTTCGTAACACCATTTTTCTTGGCATTTTCAAGGTGGTATTTTAGCGAAGAATCTGTAATGCCAGAGGCCATTAAAGTGACTACGGTGATGATGCAACGAGTCTTTGAATCAATCGTAGCCTCATTCCAAACTTGGCCGAATAAGATATCATCATTCAGGGAGGCAAATTGTGGGGCAAAGTCCCCTAATTGGTCCCGTCCTGCAGTTTGCACGATTTTTTTCGTCATAACAAAACATCCTTTCCAAAAAATAATACCCACGTGTTGCTTTTCTTTGTCGTCTTAACTATAATGCAAATTGAAGAAAAGAACAATTGCCAAATTTTAAAAGATGGGGTTTATACCACGTTTTAAAGAAAATGGATATTATTTACGTGAAAGGAAAAAATATGAGTAAGACAGATTTAAGGATTGTTAAAACGCAAAAAGCAATTAAGGAAAGTTTCAAAGTTTTAGTCTGTCAGGAAGGGATTACCAAAATCACGGTAAAAGAGCTCGCGGCTAAGGCCAAGATTCACCGCAAGACTTTTTATCTGCATTATGCGAATTTAGATGCATTGTATGAAGAAGTAGTACAGGAGCTGGCCCAAGCTTATTATGCAGAAATTGATCGCTTACCAGTTGGTGCAGATTTTACCGAAGTGAACCGGGTTTTTTTTGAATTTGTTTGTCAGCAAGATAAGTATGCAGAAAAGTTGCTTTGCGACCCGGGTTACCGTCAGTTTGCAGATCAACTATTTACCATGACGCTTTCTCATAATCGCCAGCGTCACAATCCTTACCAAAAGTATCGTACTCTCGAGCAAAATATTATCAACAACTTTTTGGCTTTGACGTCGTTAAATTTGTATCGTCAATGGGTCAAAGATGGTAAACAGTTAGCGGTTGAAGATTTAATTGCTTTGTCGGGGCAGTTATTTACACAGGGAATTTCCAGTTTGAATTTAGTTTAGGGAGTAGTAATGAAAAAGCTAAGTTGGACTAATTTTTTAGTTAGGATATTTAATCGCCCCTGTACTTGGTCGGTTTTAGCCCAGCAAGTTGAGCAATTACTGGCTGAAGGCTGGGATATTCGTGCAGTTTGGACCTACATTATGTGCGATCGCCAAGACAGTTTACGCCTAACCACTTGGAGGAACTAATTGCTGATAGTAAAATTAAGCCCATGGTGAACCAAATTGAAGTTCACCCAGGTTGGCCTCAAATGGAAACTATCCAATATTGTCAAGCCCATGACATTCTAGTTGAAGCTTGGGCTCCATTAGGGGAAGCTGCCTCCTTGAATAATGAAATTATCGTTCAAATTGCTGCTAAGTACGGCCACACCCCAGCTCAAGTATGCTTACGTTGGGGGATTCAACAAGGAATTTTACCATTGCCTAAGACAGTACACCAAGGTCGCATGGAAGAAAATACCAAGATTTTTGATTTTGAATTGACCGATGCTGAAATGGCGATTATTGGTTCTTTACGGAACTTAGGTGGTCAATGCAAGGTTCCAGATCAAGTCGACTTCTAGACAAAAATAGAATAATAATTACTAGCTAGCAAAAAAGTAGTGGAAATGTTGGACTTCCACTACTTTTTTTATAAATTTTAGCTAGCTAAGGCCGGTAGAATAAACGTGGTCCATAACCAGGTGAAAGGCATGACTAGGACCATGGCTGGAATCATATCAGCAATCGGGAATATTTTGATTTTGGCCATGCGAAAACCAGTCGCTAACATTAAAAAGCCACCACAGGCCTTGAAATCTGTAATCATATCGCCACTGGTCAAAGGAAAGATGAACTGGGCCAAAATGAAGAGAGCGAATAAAACGATAAATTGGGGTAAGGCAACCAAAGAAACTACATAGCCTAAATTGCAGGCAAAGATTGCGGCGGTGAATAAATCTAAAATTGCCTTAGAAATTAAAATCGAATTATCGCCAGTCATTCCGGCAGTTAAAGCTCCGTAAATTCCCGTCCCGCTCGTACAGAAAATTACGATGGCAGTTACTAACTGGTTAACAAAGTCATATTCATTGAGACCGAGTTTTTCGGTGTGGATAAACTTGGTAACCGGTGTTTGCAAGAGGAGAGCTCCTTTATCGAAAAGTTGTCCCAAGTGGGAAATTAGTCCGATGGCAGTCCCTAAAATTAGGGCAAAAATGACTGCAGGCATATTCTTCATGGGTGCAATCGCCATAATACCCATGCCCATAGCGCAAATCCCAAAAATTAAATTTAAATTACGTTTAAAATCTTCACTTAAGTGGTGGCCACCCCAAGCTCCTAGGAGCCCTCCGAGTAAGACTGCTATCGTATCAATGATGACACCTACCATATTTAGCTACCTCCCAAATTGTTTACAACTAATGTAGCAAAGTTTCCGTATCCAAAGCAATTCAAATTTTCGTGCTAAGCATTGAAAAAATAAAAGAAAGCCCCTGACGTGGTGTGCTTTGAGGGGATGCTAAGTACTTACATAAAGAGAAGAGGCAACTATCTGGCGGTGCTGAAGGCGTGCTAGGTTGGAAGTTAGGTAATTCTAAATAATTACAAGTTGGTTACAAGGAGACTTTTTAATTGTTACAAGGCGAAGATTTTAGTAGAATAAAAGGTGGAATTTAAAAATGGGGGTGCGTACAATGAGTTCATTAGATGAGACAATGTATTTTGATTATAATGATAAACGTGAAAAAGATGTTCGCGAAACATTAGAAACTGTATATACCGCTTTGGAAGAAAAGGGTTATAACCCAATTAATCAAATTGTTGGTTACCTCTTATCGGGAGATCCAGCCTACATTCCTCGGCTCAACAACGCCCGTAATTTAATCAGAAAGCATGAGCGTGACGAAATCGTTGAAGAATTAGTCCGTTCCTACTTAAAATAAGGAGCAAGTTAGATGGGACGTTTGATGGGTTTAGATGTCGGTTCTCGCACGGTCGGAGTCGCCGTCAGTGATTTATTGGGCTGGACTGCTCAAGGAGTCGAGATTATTCCAATTGATGAAGAAAATCAAATTTTCGGTTTAGACCGGGTGGCAGAATTAGTCAAAGAACACAACATTAGTGGTTTTGTCTTGGGTTTACCTAAGAATATGAATAATAGTCTAGGTCCACGGGCTGAAGCTAGTCAAGCTTACGGCCAAATGTTGACAGAAAGATTTGGCTTGCCCATTGATTTTCAAGATGAGCGCTTGACCACCGTACAAGCTGAAAGAATGTTAGTTGAAAAAGCTGACACTTCACGTAAAAAAAGAAAAAAAGTTATCGACAAGTTAGCCGCCGGGTTGATTTTACAAAATTACCTCGACAGTCAGGGTAAACTTGTTGATTTGATAAAATAAGGAGATTTTCTATGGCACAAGCAAATAATGATAACGAAATGATTACTTTAGTTGATGATGAGGGTAACGAAACTTTATTTCAAGTTTTATTTACATTCACTTCAGAAGAATACAACAAATCATACATTTTATTAGTTCCTGCCGGTTCTGAGCCTGATGAACAAGTCGACGTGCTGGCTTTCTCATTTAATCCAGAACAAGACGGAACAGCAACGGAAGCTGATTTATTTGATATCGAAGATGATGAAGAATGGGCCATGGTAGAAAACGCCTTAGACCAATTCTTAGAAGAAGAAAGTAAATAACATGGCAGAAAAATTATTGACCCTGGTACGGGATAAAAATAAGGACGGTTTAGTTACTTTGGTTAGCGATCAAGGAGAAAAACAAGATTTTCAAGAAGTCTTTACTTTTGCTTCCGACCAACATGGGAAGTCATACATTTTATTAACTGCTTTAGAAGAAGATGCTGAAATCTTAGCCTTTGCTTTTGCGGATACCGAAAGTTGGCAAGAACAAGAAGCCGATCTCTTCGAAATCGAAAGTGAAGAAGAATGGCAAATGGTCGAAGATGTAATGACCACCATTTTAAACGGTGAAAATCTGTAATATGACGGGTCTCCTTTTTAGGGGACCTTTTGCATTATTTAAACGAGATAAGGATAGGTAATCATGACAGAAAATAAGCGACGTTTTAAAGTAGAAATTGATGGACAAACATATACTATTATCGGGAAAAGTAGCCCTGAACATATGCAGGCAGTCATAAAACTGGTTGAAGAGCAATTAGGGGCTTTGAAGGAAATGATGCCATCATTAACGAAGGAGAAAGCGGCGGTGCTATTAGCAATTAATGCGGTCTCAGACCAATTAAAGAAACAAGCGGAATTAGAAGAACTTAAGACCTATCTGGCAAGTCTCGAAAAGCTGAATAATGAGGAGGTTAGTGATTAGTGAATCAAAAAGTTTTAGCTACGTTGGAATATTACAAAATTCGGGAATTTTTAAGTGCTAAAACCACCACCGAAATGGGCCAAAATCTGGCTAATCACCTGGTTCCAAGCCAAGACTATGATTTAATTTGTGAAAATCTTGCCCAAACCAAGGAAGGGGCTGATATTTTACGTCTCAAGGGTGGTATCCCTTTGGCAAATTTAAAGACCGTTACCCCCCAGCTTAAACGACTCAAAATTGGGGCAGTTTTGAATGGAAAAGAATTAGCAGCCATTGGGAAAATTTTGCGTTCGACCAGTGAAATACGCCGTTTCTTCAAGGAAATTACTACACCCGAAGTACCTTTGCCTACGTTAAACCAATTATTAATACGTCTAGAAAGTTTGCCTGAATTAACCAAAGTGTTGAATCTTTCCTTGGAAGATGATGGGTATGTGCGCGATGAGGCTTCACCTTTATTACGGTCATTGCGTCGACAAATTTCAGGTACTGAAGATGAAATTCGCCAGCGCCTGGTTTCCTTTACCAAGGGCAGTCAAGCTAAGTACTTGACCAATGCTGTTGTTACCATGCGTGATGATCGCTATGTAATTCCGGTTAAGACCGAGTATAAGAAGCATTTTGGGGGGATGGTCCATGACCAATCTGCTTCAGGAGCGACAGTTTTCGTAGAACCTAAGGCAATTGTGGAGTTGAATAACCGTTTACGCCAACAACAAGCCAAGGAACATGAAGAAATTTTGCGAGTTTTGCGGGAATTATCCCAAGCAGTTGCACCATATACTGAAGAAATTGATCAAAATATGCGTATTTTAGGTCAATTAGACTTTGTGAATGCTAAAGCCCGCTATGCTGCAGACCTCAAGGCAACACAACCAGAATTATCTGCAGAAAATGACATTTACCTCCGTCAAGTCTGGCACCCCTTATTGGATGCCAAAAAGGCGGTCAAAAATGATCTAGCCATTGGAAAAGATTATAAAGCAATCGTGATTACCGGACCTAACACTGGGGGAAAGACGATTACTTTGAAGACCTTGGGCTTAATCCAATTAATGGGACAATCTGGGCTCTTTATTCCGGCTGGTGAACATAGTCGGATTGGGGTCTTTACTGAAATTTTTGCGGATATTGGGGATGAACAATCAATTGAACAGAGCTTATCCACTTTCTCTTCCCACATGGTTAATATTGTAGAAATACTTAAACATGTCGATGATAAATCCTTAGTTCTCTTTGACGAATTGGGGGCTGGAACCGATCCGCAAGAAGGGGCCGCTTTGGCTATTTCGATTCTGGATGCTGTTGGGGCTAAAGGTTCTTATGTGGTGGCGACTACCCACTATCCTGAACTTAAGGCCTATGGTTTTGAAAGACCAGAGACGATTAATGCCTCTATGGAATTTGATGTAGAGACCCTTCAGCCCACTTACCGGCTTTTACTCGGAATTCCTGGTCGTTCTAATGCTTTGGAAATCTCTCTACGCTTGGGTTTAGATACTATGGTCGTGGAAGCGGCTCGCCAATTGACCAGTCAGTCCAGTCAAGATCTCAATGAAATGATTGCGGACTTGGTCGAAAAACGTCATACGGCTGAAGAAGAAGCCATCAGTCTGAATAAGTATCTAACTGAAGCCGAGAAATTACACAATGATTTACGCAAAGCTTACAATAATTTTGTCTCTCAAAGGGATAGCCTTTTGAACCAAGCCAAGGCAAAAGCTAATGAAATCGTGGAAAATACGCGTAAACAAACGGCAGATGTGATTTCCGACTTGCATAAGATGCAACAAAGCGCCGGTAATGGGGTTAAAGAAAATGAACTAATTGATGCCAAGACTAGGTTGAACAAATTGGAACAACCCATCCATCTCCAGAAAAATAAGGTTTTACAAAGAGCGAAAGCCAAAAAAATCTTTAAAGAAGGTGACGAGGTTCTTGTCAAGTCCTATGGTCAACGGGGAACGCTGATGAAAAAGGCTGGTAATCACGTTTGGGAAGTACAAATTGGGATTTTGAAGATGAAGCTTGATGAAGCTGACTTAGAAAAAATTGCAGAAGAAAAACCACAAAAGACGGTTAACCGTGCTAGTGTAAAGCGTAGTCGTTCAGTGCGGACTTCAGCGAGCTTAGATTTGCGGGGTAAACGCTATGAAGAAGCTATGAATGAAGTCGACCGCTACATTGACGAAGCTATTATGGCAGGCTTCCCTTCTGTGACAATTATTCATGGCAAGGGGACCGGAGCTTTACGGAAGGGAATTACTGAGTATCTACAGTCTAACCGTGCTGTCAAACACTTTGAATATGCACCGCCAAACGCAGGGGGCAATGGTGCTACGATTGTTTCTTTTAAATAAGTTGATAACCCTTGAACAGTAGGGATGCTGTTTGAGGGTTATTTGTTACAAATGTTTGATATGAGTCTAATCTTTTAAAGATACTAGAAATTAAAGCACTTTATGTTGTGGGCGATATTTAAATATTAAAGTTTGAAAAAGATTTAAAAATTATAAACTGACGAACTAGGGAAAATATGCTATGATTAGGATGATTTGGAGTGAAAATATTATGCAGTATCAAGGAATAACCGCACTGATGACTCTCGTGAGTCATTTTGCATTTATTTTACTAGCTTTTAGGGGATTTCAGGCATTACGTTTTGATCGTTATGTCAATCAAGAAAAACAAGACCACTTTAAAGTGGTGATTGTGTTGGTGTCTGTAGCAATTGGATTTTTATGTAGTTCATTCTTTTTAAGTGTGATTGAAAATATTAAAAATCTGGGTTATTTAATCAAGTAGAGGTCGGAGGATTTTTCTTTGGAAAAAATTATTGTAAGAGGTGGTAATCGTCTTGAAGGGACTGTCGAAATTGAAGGGGCCAAAAATGCGGTTTTACCAATTTTAGCAGCGGCGATTTTACCTAGTGAAGGACGCACAACTTTAATCAATGTGCCCATTTTATCTGATGTATACACGATGAATAATGTGATTCGGTTCTTAAATGTTGAGGTGGGTTTTGATGAAGCTAACAAAACTATCGAACTGGATGCTAGTGGTAAGTTATCTTATGAAGCGCCATTTAAGTATGTTTCGAAGATGCGTGCTTCTATCGTGGTCTTAGGCCCGCTTTTGGCGCGCTTGAAGCACGCCAAAGTCGCCATGCCCGGGGGATGTGCGATTGGCTCAAGGCCAGTGGACTTGCATCTCAAAGGTTTAGAGGCCTTAGGAGCGGAAATTGAACAACACGATGGTTTTATCGAAGCTAAAACCACAGGCTTAAAAGGGGCCAACATTTACTTGGACTTCCCAAGTGTGGGGGCAACCCAAAATATTATGATGGCTGCGACCTTAGCCGAAGGTGAAACTATCATTGAAAATGCTGCACGTGAACCCGAGATTGTAGACTTAGCAAATATTTTAAATAAGATGGGTGCCGATGTCCGTGGCGCTGGAACTGAGACCTTAAAAATTCGTGGGGTTAAGCAACTTCACGGGGTTAAACACGCGGTGGTACAAGATCGGATTGAAGCTGGGACCTTTATGGTTGCTGCGGCCGTAACTCAAGGAAATGTTTTAATCAAGGATGCAATCTTAGAGCACAACATTCCTTTGATTTCGAAAATGGAAGAAATGGGGATCCAAGTTATTGAAGAAGAAGCTGGTTTACGAGTAATTGGACCTGAAAAGCTCAAGCCTGTTGCGGTCAAGACTTTGCCACACCCCGGCTTTCCAACGGATATGCAACCACAAATGTCAATCTTACAATTGTGTGCTGAGGGGGCTAGTTTATTGACAGAAACTGTTTTTGAAAACCGCTTCATGCACTTGGAAGAAATGCGGCGTATGAATGCAAACTTCAAGGTCGAAGGCAACAGTGTCTTACTTTACGGTCCTGCTAAGCTTGGAGGAGCAGAGGTTGCTGCCACTGATTTACGAGCAGCAGCGGCTTTAGTGATTGCTGGTTTAGTGGCTAAGGGAATCACGCAAGTTACCCATTTGGAATACTTGGATCGTGGTTACTATAATTTTCATGGGAAATTAGCGGCTTTAGGTGCACAAGTTAAGCGAGTTAATGATATTACTGCCGAAGGTGAATATATCGTTAATAAACAAAGGGTTTAGTTAGGAGGGGTGATGAAAAATCAGCCCTTTTTTACTCAGTTCATGTTATAATAATATGATGTAATGAAAATAGTGTATGCTTAAAGAAAATTGCAAGAAAGGAAGGCTACCTGAAAGACTGGTAGTAAGGAGTAATATGGCAAATGATATTGGAATTGATTTAGGAACTGCCAACGTCCTAATCAACGTTCAAGGTAAGGGAATTGTCCTTGATGAACCATCCGTGGTGGCAATTGATACTAAAACGAATAAAGTCCTCGCCGTAGGTTCAGAAGCCTACAAGATGGTCGGACGGACTCCAGGAAGTATTCGTGCAATTCGACCTTTAAAAGATGGGGTAATTGCGGATTTTGATATGACCGAACAAATGTTAACTTACTTTATCAAAAAGTTAAACGTCAAAGGCTTCATGTCAAAACCTAATGTGTTAATCTGTTGTCCAACTAATACCACGGATATTGAAAGAAAAGCTATCCGTCAGGCCGCTGAAAAAGCTAACGGTGGGGGAAAAATTTACTTAGAAGAAGAACCAAAGGTTGCTGCTGTGGGGGCTGGTTTAGATATTTTCCGTCCTTACGGTTCCATGGTGATTGATATTGGTGGTGGAACGAGTGACATAGCCGTCCTTTCCATGGGTGATATCGTTGTATCTCGTTCTTTGCGGATTGCGGGGGATCGTTTAAACCAGGATATTGCTAACTATATCCGTAAAGAACGGGGACTAATCATTGGTGAAAATACCGCTGAAAAGGTAAAAAAGACGATTGGAACAGTTTTAAAGGGGCATCGCAATGAAGAAATGGAAGTGCGAGGTCGGGACATGGTTAATGGTTTACCACAAGCGATTAAGGTCACATCTGATGAAATCGAAGTTGCCTTACACGATACTATGATGGCGGTTGTTTCTGCAACACATGATGTTTTAAGTGAGACGCCACCGGAATTAGCTGCCGATATTATCGATAGTGGGATTGTTTTAACTGGTGGAGGTGCAATGATTGATGGCGCCGCTGAACTGTTATCAGATGCCTTAAGTATTCCTGTTAATGTAGCTGAAACACCACTAGATGATGTAGCTGTTGGTACGGGGATTTTGTTAGAACAAATTCAAAGTGGTAAGCAATAAGATGAGGTTATTGCGACAATTTCTGATTTTACCAGTGCGGTTTTATCAAAAATGTATTTCACCATTGACACCACCATCATGTCGTTATTACCCGACTTGTTCAAATTACATGGTAGTGGCAATTGAAAAACATGGCTTTTTAGGGCTTATTATGGGATTAAGTCGGATTCTACGTTGTAATCCTTTTGTCAGAGGTGGAATTGATTATGTACCAGAACATTTTTCTTTGGTACGTAATCCTAATAAAGAAGAGAAGTAAGGTTAATGAGGAGGACTTTTTAAGTGTCAAGAAGAGAAAAAAATGTTGAAATTACTGAAACAGAAACTGTTGGAGTGGATGGTAATCCAGCGACAGAATTGAAGTTGGGCACTGAATCGTTAGGTTTGGTGACAGAAGATGGGGGTAAGACGGTTGCGGTCTTACCTTCGGGAGAAAAATTTCGCGTTTCTTCTCAAAGTGAAGCCATAACTTTATTAATTCGCGATTTTCACTTACACCGCGGGTAAAAATATTCTTAAGTTTGCCGACTGTTCCTTCTTTTCAGTCGGCTCTTATGTATAATTAACTTAAAATTTTGTCGTGTGCATCTATGCATAAAGGAGTTTTTTTAGTGAATACCAAAAATTTACATCGCGTTAAGGATGACGATGTTGAAATGCGTATTGACTGGGGGATAGTCTTTTGTATCCTGGTCTTAGCTGTAATTGGGATGGTTTCCCTTTATGTGGCTTTAAAACATGGGACTAGTACAGTTTCGATTTCGCGAACTGTTATTTCACAACTGATTTGGTATACATTAGGGGCTATTATGGTGGCTATCATAATGCAATTTGATGCTGAACAGCTTTGGAAGATAGCTCCTTTGGCTTACGGAATCGGGATTACCCTCTTAATATTAGTACTGTTTTTTTATAGTCGTTCTTATGCTGCTAACACGGGGGCTAAGTCTTGGTTTGCTTTAGGACCTTTTACTTTCCAGCCGTCCGAAGTTATGAAACCAGCCTTTATTTTAATGTTGGGGCGAGTCGTCACGCAACATAATTCCGAGTATGAGCATAGTTGGGAGTCCGACTGGTTGTTAATTGGAAAAATGTTAGCTTGGACTGCACCGATTGCCATCTTATTAAAGCTTCAAAATGACTTTGGGACTATGTTGGTGTTTATTGCTATCTTAGGTGGGGTCATTTTGATGTCGGGGATTACCTGGAAGATTATCGTACCAGGTTTTGCCGGAGCTTCAATTATCGGCGGTTTAGCTATTTTCTTAGTAGTTTATGACCGTACGCTCTTGGAAAAAATTGGCTTTGCAACTTACCAGTTTAAGCGAATTGACTCTTGGTTAAATCCTGCTGGTAGTACCAGTGGGGATAGCTATCAGTTATGGCAAAGTATGAAGGCCATTGGTTCTGGCCAACTGTTGGGTAAAGGATTTAATGTTTCTAATGTCTACGTACCTGTACGAGAATCAGATATGATTTTCTCTGTAATTGGCGAAAATTTTGGCTTTATTGGCTCTTGTCTCTTGATTTTCATTTATCTTTTATTGATTTTCCAAATGATTCAAGTGACCTTTGATACCAAAAATGAATTTTATGCTTATATTTCAACTGGGGTTATCATGATGATTTTATTCCATGTTTTTGAAAATATTGGGATGAATATTGGTCTGTTACCTCTAACTGGGATTCCTTTACCTTTTGTCAGCCAAGGGGGGTCAGCCCTTTTGGGAAATATGTTGGGGATTGGTTTCATTATGTCGATGCGTTATCACTATAAGAGCTATATGTTCTCAAATAATGAGATTGAGTTTAGATAGGGGGGTTCTTATGACGATGTTTTACTGTTATAAGCGTTGTTCGACGTGTAAAAAAGCCCAAAAGTGGTTAGATGACCACCAAGTGAGCTATGAAAGTCAAGATTTGGTGGATTTTCCCCCAAAAAAAGCTGATTTAATTGCTTGGATGACCAAGTATCAAGACCGAGGAATCCGTTACTTTTTTAATACCAGTGGTCAAGATTATCGCAAATTAGGTCTCAAAGACCGAGTAACGGAGATGACCATAGAAGAAGCAGCGGAAATGATGGCGCAAAATGGTAAACTTATCAAGCGTCCTCTGATGGTCAATGAGCACGCCTTAACTTGTGGTTTTAAGGAAGAAATTTATCAAGCGACCTGGTTATAAGAAAGAGAAGTCTAGGAATTCTAGGCTTCTTTTTTGCACTTTGGTAAGCTATCCAGTAGAATTAAGAATTAAGAATGGATGGTGATAGCATGTTTGTAAGAGATTATCAAGCTGCTTTGGATTTTATTCATGGTCGCACAAAATTTAAGAAGAAACCAACCTTGACGACTATGAAATTACTCATGGAAAGATTGGGGAATCCGCAAGAACAGTTGAAGGTTATTCACGTGACAGGAACCAACGGGAAGGGATCGACGACCGCTTTTATTCGGGAGCTACTCTTAGCTCACGGCTTTGAAGTTGGGACCTTTACTTCGCCTTTTATTGTAAAATTTAACGAAAGAATTGCCTTAAATGGTCAGATGATTAATGATGAGACGCTAGTGACTTTGGTGAATCAAGTCGGTCCTGTGGTAGCTGAGTTAGATGCTGAGCTTGGTGAACAGGGGCCGACCGAATTTGAAATCATTACTGCTCTAATGTTTACCTATTTTGGTCAGATAAAACCAGATTATGTTGTGGTTGAAGTGGGACTTGGAGGCTTGTTGGACTCAACAAACATTATTCAGCAGCCACTGGTTTCTGTAATTACCACAGTTGGCTATGATCATGCACAAATTCTAGGGTCAACCTTGCCGGAGATTGCTCAGCAAAAAGCGGGAATTATCAAGGCGAGTTGTCCTCTTGTTTTGGGTAAGGTTAGTCCTGAAGTCGCTCAAGTGATTAAAGCAGTCGCACGTGAGAAAAAAGCACCATACTATCAATTAGGCCAAGCATTTAAAAATCAAGCAACGGGGCTTAAAGATGGGCAAGAAAGCTTTATTTACAGTGATGATAGTTTTCATAAATTAGCCTTAGCGAGTGGTTTGTTGGGAGCTTACCAAGTTGATAATGCAACTTGTGCGCTTAAAGCCGTGAGTTTAGTAGCACAAGCGGAAAATTTTCAGCTTCAAACTAAACTTGTGAAGTTGGCCTTAGCACAGACAGCTTGGCCAGCACGGATGGAAAAAATCTTTACTCAGCCGCTAGTCTTTTTGGATGGAGCTCATAATCTAGCGGCTTTTGAAGAATTAGCAACAATGATTAAAAGTCATTTTAATGCCAATCACGTCTTCTTGATTTTAGGAATCTTAGCTGATAAAGAGCCCGAAAAAATGTTGACGATGATGGCTAAATTACCGAATGTCCAGTTGATTTTGACGGATTTTGATGCTTATCGTCAAGTTGCTGACCCGCAAAAATTAGCCACAAAATTACCACAGGCACAAGCCATCAGTCCGTGGAAAATTGCTTTTAAAACAGTGGTAACCGAACTTTTAGCAGATGAAAGTGATGTGATTATCTTTGCGGGTTCGCTATACTTTGTTTCAGAGGTACGTGCTTTTTTCAAGGAGGAAATGGATGAATAATTTAAAATTAATGTTATTTGACATGGATGGGGTCGTCTTTGATTCTGAGACTTTGTACTTTAACGCTAATCGAAATGTGGCTAAAAAGCTTAACATGTCTGGCTTTAACCTTGATTATTACCAACAATTTATTGGCGGTGGTGATGGTATGATGGTTGAGCAGATGACCCAGGATTATGGTAGTCGCGATTTGATTGAAGAGTTCATGGAACTTAGTCGTCAAGAAGTTTACTCTTTGGTAGAAATGGGACAACTCGCAGTAAAGCCTGGGGTTCGAGAATTGGTGACAGCTTTAAGGGAACATGAGATTCCGGCCATTATCGCTTCTAGTAATAATTTATCGGAAGTCAATTTTTTTATGGAGCATACCCAAACCACAAAATTATTTGATGATATTGTGACTGCAGATGATGTGGAAAAGACCAAGCCGGCACCTGACATTTTTTTAAAAGCTTGGCAAAAAGGTGGGCAACCGAATAAAGAGCATACCTTAATCTTGGAAGATTCTCTAAATGGGGTTAAGGCCGCCAATAATGCTCAGATTCCAGTAGTTATGATTCCGGATTACATTCAACCGAATGACTATGTGAAGCGACATACCGTTCAGGTTCTGGAAAATATGTACGTTTTAAAAAAATTTTTACAAATTTAACAAGTTTTACTCCCTTTTTGCGTATTTATATAATAAGGGGGTATTTTTAATGACGTTAATTAATGCATATCGACAAGATGATGTTGTTACCAAATTAACCAAGTGGGGTAGTGATTCTCTTAGCCAAAAAGAAATTTTACATTTTTTACTGGAAACCATGATGCCCAAACGTGTTGCTGCTAAAGTTGTGGCTAATTATTTTGAAAACTACAGTCACATTGCTCAACTACGAAATTTTACACCAGCTATGTGGCGTGGATTGATTGATGATGATCGTTACTGGCCGGTGCTAGCTATTTTACAAGCTTTTGCTCAAGCTTATCAAAAGCGACCTAAAGTCTCTTTGGGTGAAGTTTGTTCTAGTCGCGAAGTTGGCAAGTATATGAGTGAACGTTATGGTTTTGAAAAGCAAGAGCATTTGGTGGGACTATATTTAGACACTAAGAATCAAGTGATTGCCGAAAAAGTTATTTTTATTGGAACTCTGAATTCTGCTACAGTCCATCCCCGTGAAATTTTCCGAGAGGCTTTGGCGCATAGTGCAGCCCATGTGCTTATTGTGCATAATCATCCTTCGGGTAAGGTCACACCTTCAAAAAACGATTTACACTTAACCAAGCGCCTGGTGGATTGTGGGGAACTGTTGGGAATTGATCTTTTGGATCATATTATCGTTGGTGATAGTGACTATCTCAGCTTACGAGAAGAAGGAATTATAAAAAGTTAGTAAATCTTACAAATTCTGAGATTTTTTATGCAAAATCTGCTAAACTATAACCTGAAGTCTAAGAATGTTGCGAGGAAAATAAAATGTTAACAGGAACTGTAAGTCGCTTTAACTCAGATAAAGGTTTTGGGTTTATTGAGCTTGACGGAAATAAAGCTAATCCCATTTTTGTATATCGTAGTGCGATTATGACAGCTACCCGAACTTTAGCTAAAGGACAAAAAGTTAGTTTTCAAGTTGTACGTGGTTTAAAGAACGTGCAAGCCGTAATGGTCAAACCGATTGAGGATTAAATAATCATTAAGATTTGCGCCAAAAAAGACACAGAGACTGTTTATTTAGTATGCTTAGAATTGAGCTAAAAATAGTCTCAGTCACCACCTTAAGTGTGGTATAATTAATCTAGTATAAAGTGAAATAGTGCCATAATAGGCCTTGTGAAGGGATGGGAAACATTGTTCGGATTAGGAACAAAAAATATCGGAATTGATTTGGGTACTGCAAATACGATTGTCTACGTTGAAGGCAAAGGGATTGTTTTACGTGAACCTTCCGTGGTAGCAAAAAATGTTAGAACAGGTGAGATTTTAGCTGTTGGTTCAGATGCTCGGGATATGATTGGGCGGACACCTGGCGATATTGTCGCAATTCGTCCTATGAAAGATGGGGTTATCGCAGATTACGATACCACGATTGCAATGATGCGTTACTACATGGAAAAAGCCCTAGGAAACCGGGCAATGCACCCATATGTAATGGTGTGTGTGCCAAGCGGTGTTACTGAAGTTGAGAAGCGAGCCGTCATTGATGCTACTAAGGTAGCCGGGGCGCGTGATGCTTTTGTTATCGAGGAACCATTTGCGGCTGCTGTCGGGGCTGGTTTACCAGTAATGGATCCTACGGGGAGTATGGTTGTAGATATCGGTGGGGGGACTACTGATGTGGCGACTATTTCTTTAGGTGGGATTGTGTCTAGTCGTTCTATTCGGATTGCAGGTGACAAAATTGATGAAGCTATCACTTACTATGTACGTAAAACCTATAACCTTTTAATCGGTGAAAGAACGACTGAACAATTAAAGATTGACGTAGCTTCAGCTTCAGTAGATGCAGCTAAGGAATTAGAAGCGCAATCTATTCGGGGACGTGACTTGTTGACAGGGTTACCTAAAACTATTGAAATTCAACCGGTTGATGTGGCAGAAGCTATTCAAGAATTTGTGCAAGAAATTATTACAGCTGTCAAGGAAACTTTAGAGGAAACATCTCCAGAAATTTCCGCTGATGTGATTGACCACGGAATTGTCTTAACTGGTGGGGGAGCACTTTTACGTAACTTACCAGAAGTGATTGGTGAAGCTACTGAAGTACCAGTTTTCGTTGCGACTGATCCACTTGATTGTGTGGCCATTGGGACTGGTGAATCTCTCAAGAGTATCGAAGTTATGCGAAATAAGTAAGACTGGCGATTAGTCATGGCAATTAAGAGGTTGGAAAATCGTCCAGCCTCTTAATTTTTTGAATGGAGACTAAAAAATGCAAAAATCTTTTTTTAATAGAAATTTGGTCGTAATTTTAGTAGCGCTTATTTTCTCTTTCTTACTCATTGCTTTTTCGATTGGGATGAGAAATAATAGCGCTGCTCCTAGTTTTATCCAGTCTTTTGGAAATGACGCGAGTGCTGTGGTTGATCGGGTTGTCACGTGGCCGATTGCAAAGGTCAAAAATGTGGGGACTACGCTTTCGAGTTTAACAGATACTTATCAAGAAAATAAGCATTTGAAAAGCCAATTGAATACGCTAGCGCAGACCAAAGCGGAAAATCAAACATTACGGCAAGAAAATAAAAATCTAAAAAAACAAGTTAACCTTAACCGGACTTTGACCGACTATGGCCGGATTTCTGCTTATGTAATTACACGGAGTCCAAGTAGTTGGCAAAATCAAATTGTAATTAGCGAGGGTTCTAACGCTGGTGTTACAAAAAACTCTGCTGTCATGGTGGATCAAGGTCTGATTGGTCGGGTGGTAGAAGTTAATAAGTTGAGTAGTAAAGTGGAGCTGATTTCGACCACCAATGATAGCGCCAACCGTTTTGCCGTCCAATTGACCAATAGTGAAGGTCAAGTAGTCAATGGTTTAGTCACAGACTACGATAAGGACAAAGGGCAAATTGTGATGGGGCAAGTTACCCGCAATGTAAAAATAAAAAAGGGCACACGAGTGATTACCTCAGGTTTAGGTGGTACTACACCTAAAGGACTATATGTTGGTAAGGTAGTTCGAGTTTCTCAAGCAGGCGACAGTTCGAATACTAAAATTTACATTCAGCCAGCGGCCGATTTAAATAATTTGTCTGCAGTAACGGTTGCCAAAAGAGCAGATTAGGTGGGATAATATGAAATTAAAAATGTCTTATGTTTTTCCTTTAGGCCTCTTTTTGGCGCTTTTCTTGGATGGGAGTTTAAGTTATGTGGCCTCGGACACGCTATTTAATACCCAAGTTGAGATAGAAAGTCGCTTTATTTTATTATGGTTGGTCTTAGCAATTTGTTTTGTTCCTGATCTGGCTCATCCATATTTTTGGGCAACATTTGCGGGTTTGGTATTTGACAGTTATTATACTAGTATTTTAGGGATTATGACCGTGATTTTACCATTGGTAGTTTACCTTACTAAGGAGACGATGGCTTTTTTTAAAACCTCATTTTGGGTAGTTTGTTTGATGTATTTTATTGATGTTACCGTTGTTTCATTAGGTTTTTATTTATTCAATAACTTGATTGGTTTTACAGCGGGTAGTCAAGCAGACTATATTTTAAAGGTTTTGTGGCCAACCTTGACCTATAACATGGTCTGTTTTTTATTCTTATACTGGCCACTAAAAGAATTATTTACAAGGGTTAAGTAAGTGAAGAAGGTGCAAAATGAAGGCAGTTGTTTTAAAAGGCCGGACCGACGGCTATGAAATAAAAATCGCGCCCACTGCGGAATTTAAAATGGTAGTTGTTGAGTTAGAAGAGTTATTAGCGCACCTGGCTCAGGAAAATCGGACCAAGGATGGAATTTTAACTTTCCAAATTACCACGGGGCAGCGTTTATTCTTACCAGAAGAAAATCAGCAAATTGAAGCAGTTTTTGCGAAGTATGATAATTTGAAAATTCATAAGATTTCAGCTGATGTAATTCGCAAAGAAGATGCCTTAGAATTTATCGAAAAGCGTAATATTAAGCTAAATGGTGATACGGTCCGCAATGGCCAAGTGCTTGATTTACAGGGTGATGTCCTATTTGTGGGACAGGTACACCAAGGGGGGCTTTTACGAACAACGGGTAGCTTGTACATTTTAGGTAAAATCGAAGGGATTGTCCATGCAGGGTTTAGCGATAACTCAGCGGCGGTAATTATCGGTGAACTGGGATCTGCGCAACAAATACGAATTGCGGATTTGGTGGAAATCGTTGCCGACCATCCCCAAGAAAATTATGCGAAGAAGCAAGTAATCTACGTATCTGACTTACATAGTTTTGAAAGAACGGAGATTAGTGAATTAAGGACGCTCCGACCAAAGTCTTTTGTGACGATTGGTGCGTTGACGTTCTGAATTATGAGGAGGCCATTTTATGGGAAGAGCAATTGTTGTTACATCAGGTAAAGGTGGTGTAGGTAAGACGACCACTACGGCTAATGTGGGGACGGCTTTAGCCTTAATGGGCAAACGGGTCTGTTTAGTCGATTTAGATATTGGTTTACGTAATTTAGATGTGGTTTTAGGCCTAGATAACCGCATTATCTACGATATCATGGACGTAATTGAACAAAGAGCAAAATTACGTCAAGCTTTAGTTAAAGATAAGCGTTTCGAAGATAAATTATATCTCTTACCAGCAGCACAAAATACTGATAAAGATGCCTTGCAACCGGATGAGGTGAAGGCGATTGTTGATGAATTAAAAGAAGAATTTGATTATGTCTTACTTGATTGTCCTGCCGGGATTGAGCAAGGATTTGCTAATGCAGTTGTCGGGGCGGATGAAGCTATTGTGGTTTCAACTGCGGAAATTCCTTCCGTGCGGGATGCCGACCGTGTTGTTGGGCTGTTAGAAAAGTACAACTTAAAGGCTGCGCCAATGTTGGTTATTAGTCGGATTAAACGTCACATGGTAAAAAATGGTGAAATGATGGATGTTGATGAGATTACTCAACATCTTGGAATTCGCCTTTTGGGGATGGTCTTTGATGACGAAGGTGTGATTAAGGCTACTAATACCGGGGAACCTGTAGTGATGGATGAACAAAACATGGCTTCCCAAGGATTCCGGAATATTGCCCGGCGTTTAGAAGGTGAAACCGTCCCTTTAATGACAATGAAGGAAGAAGAGAAACAGCAGAGCTTCTTCGGTAAGTTGACAAGTTGGTTTAAACGAAACTAAATGTTGACAAAAGCAAAAATTGTCGGTAAGATTGACTTAATAAAAAATTCAGACAAAGACATCGAATAGAAGAGTAGTAGGACCGCTATTAGACTAGAGAATTCTGATCACCGGCTGTAAGTCAGAAATAATATGTGCTATGAACCACATCTAGGAGTTGTTAATTTGAACTTTAGTAGGATTGACCGGTCGTGCCCGTTACTACACAGACTTATCGCCAATGGCTGATAAGTTACTGAGCCTATTTTCGTGAGAAGATAGGGCATTGAGGTGGTACCGTGCGTTTGCGCCCTCTTGAGGAAACTCAAGGGGGCCTTTTTGTTTAGGAGGAGATTAAGATGAATTTAACATATATTTGGGAAATTTTGCCTTCACTGTTAAGTGGGGCAAGCTTAACCTTGCAATTATTTTTATGGACCTTAGTGGGATCAGTACCGTTGGGATTAATCGTGGCCTTAGGTTTAATGTCCAAATTCACCCCCTTGCGTGAATTATTAAAATTCTATGTGTGGTTAATCCGTGGGACGCCACTTTTATTACAATTGATTTTTGTCTTTTATGGTCTACCGATTCTTTCTAGCGCCCTAACCTTACCTCGTTATGAGGCAGCGGTAGTAACCTTCATTATCAATTACGCTGCTTACTTTGCGGAAATTTTCCGGGGAGGTTTACAATCGATTGATAAGGGGCAATACGAAAGTGCCAAGGTTTTACGCTTAAACTACTGGCAAACAATTCACAAAATTGTAGCCCCCCAAGTCTTTAAAATTGTCTTACCTTCCGTAGGTAACGAAGTTATTAATCTGGTTAAGGATTCTAGTTTAGTTTATGTTATTGGTTTGGGAGATTTATTACGGGCCGGAAATGTAGCCACAACCCGAGATGTAACCTTGGTACCTTACATTGTAGTCGCAATTATGTATCTTTTAATGACGGCGATTTTATCTTACCTCTTGCGGAAGATTGAACAACGTTATAGCTATTGGAAATAAGAAATGAGGTGGACCGAATGTTAGAGTTACGCGAAA
The DNA here is from genome assembly GCF_001435735.1 of Ligilactobacillus equi DSM 15833 = JCM 10991. Taxonomy (NCBI): domain Bacteria; kingdom Bacillati; phylum Bacillota; class Bacilli; order Lactobacillales; family Lactobacillaceae; genus Ligilactobacillus; species Ligilactobacillus equi. The sequence continues at coordinate 117,934 of NZ_AZFH01000001.1, read as the reverse complement.
TTGTGAAAAAATATGGTGATCGTACCATTATCGACCACCTTAATTTAGAAGTCAAAGATGGTGAAATTTTAACCATTGTGGGTGAATCCGGTGGTGGAAAGACGACTTTGTTACGGTGCATTAGTGGCTTAGAAAAAATTAACAGTGGGCAGATTTTAATTGATGGTCAAAATTTTGACCCTTACCAAGCTAGTGATGATTCCGTGATTGGAGTCGTTTTCCAAGATTATAACCTTTTCCCTCACATGACAGTGCTAGAAAATATTGCTTTAGCGCCAATAATGGTTCTCAAAAAAAATAAAGCCATAGCTCACCAAGAAGCTCAAGAACTATTGGAACGTTTATCTTTGGGGGATAAGGGGCAGCTTTATCCTTATCAATTATCTGGGGGCCAAAAACAACGGGTTGCGATTGCGCGAGCCTTGGCTATGAAACCCAAGATTCTTTGTTATGACGAACCAACTAGTGCCTTGGATCCTAATTTAACCAAGGCGGTGGAAGAAATTATTTTAGACTTGAAAAAATCGGGGATGACCCAAATTATTATCACGCACGATTGGGATTTTGCTGAAAGAGTTTCTGATGAAACCTTAACCGTGAAACCACTCAAATTTGCTGACTAAGTGGGGTGGATAAAATGCAAGTAAAAATCAAAAAAATCATCTGTGCGCTGGTGCTCCTAGCTCTGACAGTTACACTAGCTGCTTGTAGTGATGTAACTAAGCGGGCTGATAACACTGATACCTGGTCCAAAATTGAAAAGCGGGGCAAGGTAGTTATTGGTTTAGATGATAGTTTTGTCCCTATGGGTTTTCGGCAAAAAGATGGTCGCCTAGTGGGCTTTGACGTTGAGTTAGCACGTGCCGTTTTCAAACGCCTTGATCTCAAGGTTTCTTTCCAAACCATTGACTGGTCTATGAAAGAAACTGAATTGCGTAATGGGACGATTGACATGATTTGGAATGGTTATACTAAAACCAAGGCTCGGGAGAAAAATGCGACTTTTTCACATACTTACCTTAATGATGAACAGTATCTTGTGGTTAAAAATAACAGTCATATTACCAATCCTCGAGGAATGAAGGGGAAAATTTTAGGGGTGCAAACTGGTTCATCTGGTTATCAAGCTTACACGGATTATCCTAACTTATTGAAAAAATACGTGGGTTCAACTGTGCAGTATGACAGTTATAACAATGCCTTTTTAGATTTGAATGCCAAGCGAATTCAAGGGCTCTTGATTGACAGTGTTTACGCTAATTACTATATTGCTCACCAAAAAGATGCCTCCAGTTATCGGAAAATAAAAGTGGGTTACCCTAAAGAGGAATTTGCCGTGGGAATGCGTAAAGGCGATGAAACATTAGAAAAAAAGGTTAATCGAGAGTTGCAGCGGATGGCCCAAGATGGTAGCCTAAAAAAATTAGCCCAAAAATGGTTTGGTTCCTCCAAAGAAGTAGCTTATCAGGATTTATTAAAATAAAGTAAGAGAGGAAAAACATCGTGAAAAATAAATGGTGGCGCTATTTATTGGGTGCTTTGGTAATAATTTTGTTGGGGGGTCTGGCTTACGGTAGTAACTACCTTGTGGATTTTGCTTTTACACGTAAAGATCCAACGCCGAGTATTGCTAAGAAAGAACGGGTCTTGGTTAGAGATCAGGCTTGGTTAAAAAAAGTTAGGAAGCAGACCTGGACCCAAATGGCAGCAAACAGTGATTTAAAACTCAAGGCAACTTATGTGCCAGCGACCAAAAAGACCAATAAAACGATTGTTGTAGCGCATGGCTATCATGAAAATCATGGGCGCATGGCCTCATATATCCGTATGTTTCATAATTTAGGCTATAATGTCTTAGCTCCTGATGATCGGGGGGCAGGACAAAGTCAAGGAAAGTACACAACTTTTGGTTGGTTAGACCGTTTGGACTATGTGAAGTGGATACAGCTGGTAGTCAAAAAGACTGGACAAGATGCGCAAATCGGTCTTTTTGGAGTTTCGATGGGTGGTGCTACCGTCATGATGACTAGTGGGGAAAGACTTCCTCGGCAAGTAAAGGCGATCATTGAAGATTGTGGTTATGACAGTGTGGAAAATGAATTGACATATCAATTAAAAAATTTGTTCGCTTTACCCAAGCAACCACTTATTACCACGGCTTCTTGGGTGGCGCGGTTTAAAGTTGGTTTTGACTTTTTACACGCTTCAGCAGCCGAACAATTAAAGCACAATCATTTGCCAATTTTCTTTATCCACGGTGACCAGGATAAATATGTACCAACCAAGATGGTTTATCAAAATTACCGCGCAAGCCAAGGACCAAAGCAACTATGGATTACCAAAAAGACTGCACATGCTATGTCTTACTATAATTATCCTCATGTTTACCGTACGAAAACAGCTGCGTTTTTTGCCAAATATCTAAATTAAAAAATCACCTGGTTTGAGTGCCAGGTGATTTTTGTGTCTTTTAGTATCATGGCAGTATCTGACTGCCAGTGCTAGAAGCTCGGTACTTCAGCACCGAGTTCATTCACGATGGTTTAGAAACCAAGGGTTTGTGCTAGTGGTAAGAGTGCGGCTAATAGAGTGATTAAAATCATTACCCACACGAAAACCATAGTAATTTTTTGAAAAGTAGATTTCTTCTTTTTTTTCACGGTGCTGTCCCCAATCGTAGATTTAGATTGTTTTTAGTATAACATAGAAAGAAAAAAATTCAAAAAATAGTCTGGATTAATAGGTGAACTATTGACAGCGATAGGCTAGTAATGAGAAAATTATTTCGTATTAATGAGATTTTAATTTAAGCAGAGAAGAGGGATGGCAGATGAAGATTATTGTCAAAAAATTTGGTGGTACTTCAGTTCAAGATGATGAGGCGCGCAAGCAAGCCCTAAAACATGTGGCTTATGCTGTGGATGAGGGTTATAAAGTTGCCGTTGTTGTTTCAGCAATTGGACGACAAGGTGCGCCTTATGCGACGGATTCTTTACTGCAATTAGTCGGCGGTAAGGCCACCAAGTTAGATAATCGAGAATTGGACATGGTGGTTTCGATTGGTGAAGTTATTTCCGCAGCAGTTTTCACCCAATTGGTGAAAAAGAGCGGATTTAAAGCGACGGCTTTAACTGGTTCGGAAGCGGGAATTCGTACGAATAATGATTACCAAAACGCTAAGGTGCTAAATGTTGAAGTTCAAAACGTCATGGAAGCGTTCGAGGATCATGATGTAGTAGTGATTGCTGGTTTCCAGGGGCTTTCCAATGAAGGACATGTGACAACCTTGGGGCGTGGGGGGTCGGATACGTCAGCAGCTTTATTAGGTGTGGCTTTGCAAGCTAAGCGTTGTGATATCTTTACGGATGTTTCGGGAATGATGACCGGAGACCCCCGAATTGTGGAAAGAGCTCGTTATCTTAAGGAAGTTTCTTATGACGAAGTGGTTAACATGGCTCATGAAGGGGCTAAAGTTATCCACCCGCGGGCTGTTCAAGTCGCCCAGCAGGGACATTTACCGTTAACCATACGTTCGACTTGGGATGCTGTTGATGAAATGGGGACTTTAATTTCTGATCACAGTCTCGGAATTCAGCATTACCGTTCGGTTACTGGGGTAGCCCATCAAACTGGTTTAACGCAATTTAAAGTTTCGACTCAAGCACACACGAGTCAAGAAATTTTTAAGCTTTTGGCGGATAACCACTTAAGCGTGGATTTTATCAATATTAATTTAGATGGCATTGTCTTTAATTTAACGGAAAAAGAAGCGCAAAAAGCCATCGATTTATTTACCCAAGCAAATATTGAAGCAACTTATACAGAACACTGTGCCAAAGTTTCGATTATTGGAGCCGGGATTATGGGGACTCCGGGGATTACGGCTAAGATGGTCCAAGCTTTAGCACAAAATCGAGTAAAAATTTTACAAACGACGGATAGTTACACAACGATTTGGGTCCTAGTCCACGAAGATCAACTGGTGGCAGCGGTTAATGCCCTTCATGATTCATTCTTGGTGGAAGCATGATTATTGATTGGTATTTGAGTGCTCTTAGTTTAATTATTGCGTATCTTTTGACCAAGCTGGTCTTGCCTAATTTTAGATTCTGGCCGCGGTGGTTACAACCGTTGGATAGCTTAGGGGCAGCGAGCCTCATTATCTATTTTATATTGGCACCGACTTTTTTTGGCTTTTTAGCCCATGCAATTTTAGTATTGGCAGCGAGTGTGTGGGGGATTTTTTTGACCCTCTTTACAGCTCTTAGTCAAGGGGATGTTATTTATCATCGTTTTTGGTTTGCTTATTGGCGAACTATGTCGTTACTTTTGTTAATTAATGCGTTAGTCATGATTATCACGAAAGCAATTCTTTTTTATTTATAATTTCTAAATGTTAAGAAATCACTGATGTTTGAGTCAGTGATTTTTTGCATTTTAGTAAAAAAAGTGTAACAGCGGAATGTTTTTGGGGAAATGCGGTGGTTAAAAGTGGGGAAATGTGGTAAGATTTAGATATTAATTTTAGTTTATAAGGGGAAGACCGGCTATGATGGGTGAATTTCAACATAACATGGATCAAAAGGGCCGGTTAATTATCCCGGCAATTATCCGCCAGGAAGTGGGGACACAGGTTGTTTTGACTCGTGGCATGGATGGTTGCTTGTATGGTTACCCTGCTAGTGAATGGGAAAAATTATCTCAACAGCTGGCAGAGCTTCCGCTAACATCTAAACAAAATCGAGCCTTTGTCCGCTTTTTTTATGCAGCCGCAGTAGAAAGCGAGTTTGATAAGCAGGGCCGAGTCATTATTTCCCAGGCCTTAAGGACTTATGCCGGCCTGGAAAAAGAATGTATTGTCGTGGGAATGTTCAATCATTTAGAAATATGGTCTAAATCAAGATGGGACGAATTTAACCGGCAGACTGCAGCTAGTTTTGATGAGCTGGCAGAAAATATGGAATTTAATCTATAAGGAGTAGAAATGGCAGATTTTGAACACATAACTGTACTATTAGCAGAAACAGTCGATAATTTAAAAATTAAGCCAGCCGGTGTATATGTGGACTGTACCTTAGGAGGCGGGGGCCACACTCAAAGAATCTTAAGTCAACTGGGACCAAAGGGACGCTTGTTTTCTTTTGACCAGGATCAAACTGCCTTGGATTACAATCAAATTCAATTAGCTGATGAGATTGCTAGTGGACGTTTGACCTTGGTCAAAAGTAATTTTAAAGACTTACAAGCGCAGTTAGCTTTGCAGGGGATTAGTCAAGTTGATGGGATTATCTATGATTTAGGAGTTTCATCACCACAATTTGATGTTGCCGACCGAGGTTTTTCTTATAAATATGATGCGGTCTTGGACATGCGAATGAACCAAGAGCAAGCTTTAACTGCTAAGGAAATTGTCAATCAATGGTCATATGAAGAGTTGGTGCGAATTTTCTTCCGTTATGGAGAAGAAAAGTTTGCCAAATCAATCGCTCGTCGAATTGAACAAGCCCGTCAAAACGAAGAAATTGTGACTACCGGGCAATTAGTGGAATTAATTAAAGCTGGGATTCCTGCAAAAGCACGGCGTAAGGGAGGACATCCTGCTAAACGGGTCTTCCAGGCTTTGCGGATTGCAGTTAATAATGAATTAGGGGTTCTTGAGGAGTCTTTGGCACAGGCTTTAGATATTTTAGCCTTGGATGGGCGGATTTCGGTGATTACTTTTCAGTCTTTGGAAGATCGTTTAGTTAAATCGATGTTTAAAGAAAAGTCGTCTTTACCAGATTTACCTAGTGGTTTGCCGGTAATTCCTGAGGAGTATCAACCTGAATATAAATTAATCACGCGTAAGCCAATCGTACCAAGTAAAGAAGAATTAGCTGCCAATCATCGGGCACATTCAGCTAAGTTACGCGTTATTCAACGAGTTAAGGTGAAGTAAGGAGAGGGAAAACTATGTCACAGCAAGCGGCAAGGAAGTTAAATCAGCAGCCACAGCAATCAGCGAACGTTAAATTTCAGAAAAAACATATTAAAGGAGAAACAATCGTATCACGCTATCTAGTTCCGAATACGTTCCTTTTTGTAACTGTACTAGCGGTAAGTGTGGCATTAGCGATTTGGACAGTATGTTTAAGTGCTCAATTGACTAGTGCCCAAAGTAGTTTACAAGCAGTTACACAAAAAACGATTCAGTTACATGAAAAAAATGTAACGACGAGTCAAACGGTCAGTGAACTATCTAGTCGTGCTCGACTCGAAAAGATTGCCAAAAAAGCGGGCTTATCGATGAAAGAAAATAGTACGAGGAACGTGACTAAATGAATAAGAAAATGAAGCGAACAGTTGAAATCGAACAAACCAAAACACAAAAAGTATCCGTAGGAATTGTGCTTCTCTTGTGTGTGTTAGTAGTTTTTTTGATTTTTATCTGTCGTTTTTTTTATATTGCTACCACACATAAGGTAAACCGACATAATTTAACGACAGAAACAAGACAACTCTACACCTCCAAAGAAGATCTCCAGGCTAAGCGGGGAACAATTTATGATGCCAATGGTAATCCGATTGCCCAAGCTACGACAACTTACTCTTTATACGTCGTTTTATCCCACAAGGCTAAAGAAGGTAATAAGATTTTCTATTTACCTCAAAGTAAGAAGAAAGAAGCCGCAAAAGTGATTTCACGCTATATTGATTTGCCTTATAAGCGTGTTTATAAGCTCTTAAATCCAAAAAATAAGAATATCTACCAGGTGGAGTTTGGAAATGCCGGAAAAAATTTAACGCAAAAAACCAAGAAAAAAATTGAAGCTGCCGGTTTAACGGGGATTAGCTTTGATGCCCAACAGTCTCGCCTTTATCCGAACGGTATTTTTGCGTCACATATGATCGGTTATACGACCACGATTGATGAAACTATTACTGGTACGATGGGAATTGAAAAGATTTTTGATAAGGAACTAAGTGGAACTAATGGGATTAAATTCTCTAATAGTGTAAATGATAAACAAGCTAAAAATAAGTCAAAGGTGGCCCAAGATGGCTCGGATGTTTACACAACCTTAGATACTCAGCTACAAACTAGCTTGGAAAATCTTATGACTAAGGCACAAAAGAAGTATCAACCTAAGCAAATGGTGGCAATATTAATGGAAGCTAAGACCGGGAAAATCGTCGCAGTTTCTCAACGACCATCTTTTAATGCCCAAACTAAAGTCGGCTTAAGTGAGATGTGGCGGAATTTAATTTTAAATGATACTTATGAACCTGGTTCAGTCATGAAAATTTTTACCACGGCTGCAGCGATTAATAGTGGAAATTATAATGGTAATGCTTATTATAATTCAGGTACTCTACAGATTGGTAATTCACGAGTTTACGACTGGAATCGCGTTGGTTGGGGAGCAATTACTTATGATCAAGCTTTTATTCGTTCGTCGAATGTCGGGATGGCCATGCTAGAAAAAGCCATGGGTAAGAGTTTATGGTTGAAATACATTAAGAAGTTTGGCTTTTTAAAGCAAACTGACTTTAAGATGGGGACTCAAAGTAGTGGTTCCATTGCTTATAAGTATGGATTTGATCAAGCAAGTACCTCCTATGGACAGGCGATTAATGTAACTCCTATTCAAATTATGCGAGCGTTAACAGCTATTTCCAATAATGGGGTGGAATTAGAACCTTATATGCTTGAAAAAATGGTTAACCCTAATACCAAAAAGGTCACGCAAATTGGTAAAAAGACGATTTATGGACGTCCGATTACCAAGACAACCGCTAAAGAGGTCAGGAATTTAATGGCCCAAGTCGTGACTGACAAAAATGGTACGGGGCAAGCTTACGCATCTGAAGATTTCCAAGTTGGAGTTAAAACTGGGACAGCCCAAATTCCTGCCTCAAGTGGGACGGGGTATTTAAGTGGGGATTTAAATTATGTTTTCTCCGTAGCAGGAATGGCACCCATCGACAATCCACGTTATGTCTTGTATGTTGCCATGAAACAACCGCAAACTTTTGCGGGTAAAGGGGCAACTAACATGTTAGCATCTATTTTTAATCCGCTAATGTCTCAAGCAATTGGTAAGACAAAAACCATTAATCAAGAGGCCACTGTGGCGGTAAAAGATGTTCGAGGCTTAAATACTAGTCAGGCTCAAAAGGCGCTGACTACGCAAGGTCTGACAGTTTCTGTAGTTGGTCAAGGACGCCATATTGTGAGTCAATCAGTAGCTGCTGAAACTAATTTAGTAAAAAATGGCCGGGTAATTTTAGTTACGAATGGTCCCAAAACCATGCCGGACTTGAAAGGGTGGTCACGTAAAGATGTAGCAACTTTAGCTAAGATTTTGAAACTTAAAGTTACTTACTATGGTAGTGGGTATGTGAATGAACAAAATATCTCAGAAGGAACTGAAATTAATAGTAAAGATGAGTTAGTCGTAAACTTAAATAATGATTAGGGATAAAGGAGAACAAAATGACTTTGACACAAATTGTCGTGCCGTTACTAGTAAGTTTTATTTTAACGGCCATATTTTTACCAATTTTTATTAATTATGCACATCGTAAAAAACAAGGACAAATGATTCGAGACGAAGGTCCCAAGTGGCATGCTCAAAAATCAGGGACACCAACCATGGGAGGTTTTGTTTTTAACCTGGTAATCTTTATGACTGCTATTGTGGTACCAATGATTTTTCACCAATTGAGTAGTCAATTATTAATTTTGGATTTTATTCTCTTGATGTATGGTTTTATTGGTTTTTGGGATGATTCCATTAAACTTTGGAAAAAGCAAAACGAAGGTTTTAAACCTTGGCAAAAATTACTTGGTCAAATTATTGGGGGTCTCATTTTTTTAGTGGTTTACTGGCATGAGAATCTACCATTTTCCTTAAATTTCTTTGGTTTTGAATTACCTTTAGGTATTTTTTATGGAATCTTTGTTTTATTTTGGCTAGTTGGCTTTTCTAATGCTGTAAACTTGACGGACGGCTTAGATGGTCTGGTGGCTGGACAAGCAAGTATTGCTTTTGCTGCTTACGGAGTGATTGCTTACTTCCAAGCGCAATATGACGTCTTACTCTTCTGTGTGACAGTGATTGGAGCATTGTTAGCCTTCCTAATTTTTAACCATAAACCAGCTAAAGTTTTCATGGGTGATATGGGGTCTTTAGCTTTAGGGGGGGCTTTGGCAGCAGTTTCGATTCTTTTACATCAAGAATTATCTCTACTTTTTATTGGGATTATCTTTGTGTGCGAAACAGCTAGCGTTATGTTACAAGTGAGCTACTTTAAATTGACGGGTGGTAAGCGTCTCTTTAAGATGAGTCCGATTCACCACCACTTTGAATTATGTGGCTGGAGCGAATGGCGTATTGATTTAACTTTCTGGGCCGTAGGTTTGCTTTTTGCCTTAATTACTGATTGGATTATCTTGCACTAGGTGCAGTAGAAAGAAGTTTTTGGAAATGAAAAAAGTAACAAAATATCAAGATAAAAAAGTACTAGTTATCGGCTTGGGTAAAAGTGGTTTAAATGCAGCTAAGTTACTCTTACGTTTAGGAGCTCAGGTAACCGTTAACGATAAGAAGGAAGCTAGTCCGGAAGTGCAAACTCAGCTAACTCAAATGGGGGTTAGAGTCGTGACTGGTAGTCATCCCTTGAGTTTATTAGATGGCTGTGACTTAATTGTTAAAAACCCTGGGATTCCTTATCGCAACGAGTTAGTGGCAGCTGCTCAAGCACAGGGTCTACCGATTTTGACTGAACCCCAATTGGCTGCGGATATTTTAGAAGGTCAATTAGTTGCCATTACGGGGACCAACGGTAAAACTACTACGACAACCATGATTACCGAAATGTTGAATCAAGCGCGTCCTAACCACGCCTTTAAAGCTGGAAACATTGGGATTGCCGCTAGTCAAGTTGCTCAAGAAATTGGAGCGGATGATGTGATGGTAACGGAACTTTCCAGTTTTCAATTATTGGGGATTACTGATTTACACCCGCATATTGCGGTGTTAAATAACCTGTACGAAGCTCATACTGATTACCATGGTAGTCGCGAGGAATACGTGAAGGCTAAGATGCGGATTACCATGAATCAAACTGCTGATGACTATTTTGTGGTTAACTGGGATCAGGAAGAATGGCGAACTTTAAGCCAAGCATCTTCGGCGCAAGTCGTGCCATTTTCGCGGCAAAATCTCAGTCAAGCGGGAGCTTATGTCAAAGATGGAACCATCTATTTTCGTGATGAGGCCATTATGCCAGTAACGGATGTGAAATTACCAGGTGAACATAATCTTGAAAATGCTTTAGCAGCAACAGCCGTGGCGAAGTTAATGGGGGTTAGTGCTCAAGCAATTCGCCAAGTCTTAATGAATTTTGGTGGGGTAAGGCACCGAACACAATATGTGGCAACATTTAAAGAGCGAAAGTTTTACAATGATTCTAAGGCAACCAATATGGAGGCCACTGAAAAAGCTTTATCCGGCTTCAAACAACCAGTTGTTTTATTAGCAGGTGGTTTAGACCGAGGCTTTAGCTTTGAAGCTTTAGAACCATATTTCAAAAATTTACGAGGGATTGTTTTATTTGGTGAAACTGCTGACCTTTTGGAAGAAGCAGCCCAAGATGCCGGAGTTTTAAATATTGTGAAAACGGAAAATGCGGTGACAGCAGTACCTCTGGCTTACCAAATGAGTCAACCTGGTGATGTAATCTTATTATCACCGGCTTGTGCTAGTTGGGATCAATGGCCTACTTTTGAGGTCCGTGGTGATCGTTATATTGAGGCGGTTGAAGAACTGATAAAGAAAGAGAGCGAAAAATAAATGCGTTTGTTAGTATCCGGTGGGGGAACGGGAGGTCACATTTACCCAGCCCTTGCATTAATTGAGGATTTAAAAAAACAAGATCCAGATGCGGAGGTCCTGTATGTCGGGACTGACCGTGGTTTAGAAACTAAAATTGTGCCTGCTGCGGGAATTAAACTCAAAACTCTACACATTCAAGGTTTCAAGCGTTCCTTGTCCGTAGACAACCTTAAGACCATTTACCTCTTTTTAAAGAGTGTGCGTGAGTCCAAAAAAATTATCAAAGAATTTAGACCTGATGCTGTTATTGGTACTGGAGGGTATGTTTGTGGGGCAGTAGTCTATGCTGCTGCCAAACTTAAAATTCCTACAATGATTCATGAGCAAAATAGTGTGGCTGGGGTGACTAATAAATTCTTGAGCCATTTTGTTGACAAAGTTGGGATTTGTTTTGATGATGCTAAAAAAGCTTTTCCGGCAACTAAGGTGGTTATGACTGGTAACCCCCGAGCACAACAAGTAGCACAAATGCAGGCGACAGGTCGGTTAGTCAGTGAATATGGCTTAGCTGCTAATAAAAAGACCGTCTTAATTTTTGGCGGATCACAAGGAGCGCCTAAAATTAATGAAGCAAGCTTGCAAGCGTTAGAGTACTTTGCCGATAAAGAATATCAAGTACTGTTTGTCACGGGTCAGAAACGCTATGATCAGATTATGGCTGATAATCGGACTCAAGATTTACCAGCGAATGTCTTCATTGTACCTTATATTGCAGATATGCCAGCTATCTTACCTGAATTATCCTTGATTGTGGGGCGTGCCGGGGCTACAAGTTTAGCTGAAATTACGGCTTTAGGTTTACCGTCAATTTTAATTCCAAGTCCGTATGTAACGGCGGATCACCAAACCAAAAATGCGCAAAGCTTAGTTAATAAACAGGCAGCTTTAATGATTCGTGAAGATGACTTGAATGGTGAAACCCTTGCGCAAACAATTGACCGACTCTTACAAGATGAAAAACAAAGAAAGCAAATGGCGCAAAATGCTTACCAAGTTGGTGTAAGGGATGCTAGTGACCGAGTTTTACAAGTCTTAACGTCAATTAAAAAGTAAAAAGGGGAGAATAACTGAGGTGCGAAAAAAAAATAAGGATGATGACTTGTTGCGTAGCGAAGATGATTTGTCTCCCTGGGAAAAGGCGCGATTATCCCATGCAGAAAAAGAGTCATTGCAGAAAGTTACGAGAAAAAAGCATTACAAAATTTCTTCACCACAGCTAGCGGAGTTCCATTTACCTAAATTTGGGGCACTAAAGGAGAGACGTCTAAAAGAGGGAAGTAAGCGTTTATTAATTTTGTTTCTTTCTTTAACGCTATTAGCCCTATTATATATTTTACCAATTTTTCGAGTGGAAAAAGTAACGGTTAAGGGAAATACTATGCAGTCTGATGCAATGGTAATAAAAGAGGCTCAGCTAATTCCGAAAATGTCATTATTTGAAGTGTTGTTCAGAGAAGGTAAGATTGCTAGCAATCTCAAGCAGGCCTTTCCAACCATTGAGACAGCTAATCTAACTATAGGGTTAGGACAAGTGCAGGTTGTTTTGAAAGAAAAAAAGACCGTTGGTTATATGGTTAAAGCTAGTAAATTATATCCAATAGTTGAGAAGGGGATAGTTGCTTCTAAGGCTTTACCAGATCAGCCGGCCTCCTTACCAATGTATTATGGTTTTAAAAAGGAAATTGCATTACAAAAAGTGGTGCTAGAGGTGCAAAAATTCAAGCCCAATATTTTAAATTTAGTTTCTGAAGTACATGCTAGTCCGACTAAATCTGATCCAGATCGTTTGAAACTTTACATGAGTGATGGTAATCAAGTGGTAGCGACTCGCAAAACCATGGCTCAAAAAATGAAATATTATGCTAAAATTGCTAGCCAGATGGATCAAGCTGGGGTAATTAATTTTCAAGTTGGGGCATACTCTTATTCTTATCATTAAAATTGTATAAAATAAGTAAGATTTTAGCTTTGCAAATTGATAAAAATTGGTAAAATAACCAGTAAATGTGGTAAAATCTAAGTATTAGGATTATGCTAATTATTGAAAATAAAAATTTATGAAAAAAACTTTTATTCGAGTAGGAGGCCGAGTTAGTGAGTAATACTAATATGTACGTAGGGTTGGATATCGGGACTACTTCGATTAAGGTCATTGTTGCTGAAGACGTTAAAGGTCAACTTAATGTGATTAGTTATGGCAATGTTCGCTCTAAGGGGCTGAGTCGAGGGGTAATTGTCGATATCGACCAAGTTGTTGGGGCGATGAAAGAAGCAATCAAAGACGCCGAAGAAAAGGCTAATGTTTCTATTGATGAAGTAATTGTTGGGATTCCAGCTAATATGCTTCAAATTGAGCAATGTCGTGGAATGATTACCTTAAGCGATAACAATAATCGGTCACGTGAAATCACGGAAGATGATGTGCGCGCAGTGGTACAAGCTGCTATGACGCAAAGCCTTCCACCTGAAAGGGCAGTAATTGATGTGGTTCCGGATGAATTTATCATTGATGATTACAGTGTAACTGACCCCCGCGAGATGCAGGGGATGCGCCTGGAAATGAAAGGTGTCTTGTACACTGGTTCAGCAACTATTATTCATAACATTCGGAAGTCAGTCGAAAAAGCGGGAGTACGGATTAATGAAATTGTTGTGGCACCAATAGCTAGTGCCCAAGTTGCTTTATCAGAAGATGAGCGTAATTTCGGGTCCATTTTAATTGACTTAGGAAGTGGGCAGACCACCGCAGCAGTGATTCATGATCATAAGTTGAAGTATACTTATGTTGATCAAGAAGGCGGTAATTATATTACCCGTGATATTTCCGTGGTTTTAAATACTTCTCCTGCTAATGCGGAAAGATTAAAAACAACTTATGGTTATGCTTTGGCTTCGATGGCAGAAACAGAAGAATCTTTTTCTGTCCAAGTTGTGGGTCAGCAAGAACCTGAAATGATTACAGAAGAATATCTAGCACAAATTATTGAGGCTCGTTTACGGCAAATTTTTGGTAAAATTTACCAAGCTTTAGATGGAATTAATGCCTTATCAATGCCAGGGGGAATTGTGCTGACCGGTGGTGGTGCTGATATTTGGGGAATTAAGGAATTAGCTGAAGAAATTTTTGGTGTCAGGGTGAAAATTTACCGTCCTGAAGAAATGGGCTTACGTACACCAACTTTCACACAGGTTATTGGTTTGATTGAATATGGTGTTCGCCAAAGTGAAATTAACCATCTGGTAAGAAGTGTGGTGCATAACACTTCCTACAGACCAAACATCAAATCAGAGCCGGTGGATGATAGTAATCAGGAGTTAGTTCATTACCAAGAAGAACCAGAAGTTGACTATATAGCTTCACCTGCTGACGAAGAATTTCAAGCAATAGATGATGACAATCTAGCCAAGAAGGGTATCCGTGATTGGAAGTTCTTCAAATGGTTCTCAGAATTATTTAAATAAATCAAGGAGGTAAATTGATGGGTATGGAAGGTTTTGAATACACATTAGATGCAAATGAAGAAAATCAAGCAGTTATTAAAGTTATTGGGGTCGGCGGTGCTGGCGGTAACGCCGTAAATCGGATGATTGCAGATAACGTACAAGGAGTCGAGTTTATTGCTGCTAACACTGACGTACAAGCTTTAAAAAATTCTAACGCTGAAGTAAAAATTCAACTTGGACCTAAATTAACTCGCGGTTTAGGAGCGGGTTCAAATCCTGAAGTTGGACAAAAAGCTGCCCAAGAAAGTGAAGAAGCTTTAGCCGAAGCTTTAGCTGGTGCCGACATGATTTTCGTAACTGCCGGTATGGGTGGTGGTACTGGGACCGGGGCGGCACCAGTGATCGCTAAAATTGCTAAAGAACAAGGGGCGTTAACGGTTGGGGTCGTAACGCGTCCATTTATGTTTGAGGGTCCTAAGCGTGCGCGCTTTGCTGCTGAAGGTGTGGCCCAAATGAAAGAACATGTGGATACCTTAGTGATTATCGCTAACGACCGCTTGTTAGAAATCGTGGATAAGAATACACCAATGTTGGAAGCCTTCAAAGAAGCCGACAATGTCTTACGTCAAGGGGTACAAGGAATTTCTGACTTGATTACTTCTCCAGGTTACGTTAACTTAGACTTTGCTGACGTAAAGACTGTGATGGAAAACCAAGGTTCAGCCTTGATGGGGATTGGCCACGGTGAAGGTGAAAATCGGGTAGAAGATGCCACTAAGAAGGCCATTTCTTCACCATTATTGGAAGTTTCTATCGATGGTGCGGAACAAGTCCTCTTAAACATCACAGGGGGCTCAGACTTCTCCTTAATTGAAGTTCAAACGGCTTCATCCATTGTTTCACAAGCTGCAACTAGTGACGTTAACATTATCTTCGGGACTTCCATTAATGAAGACTTGGGCGATGGTGTGATTGTAACGGTGATTGCTACAGGAATTGACAAGGAACATAAAAAACCAGTTAAAAAAGAAGTACCGGTAAGACGTCCGCGTCCAAGTCAAGCTCAAGCTAGCCAAGACCCATTGAGTGATTGGGATTTAAGTCGTGTTAACAACCAAGCCTCTAACCGTCCTCAAAGAGACGCTGATTTCCAAAACATTGAAAAGCAACAATTCAATGTTTTTGGTACTAGTTCTTCTCAAGAAGATGAAGCAACGCAAGGTGATGACGTTGATACACCACCATTCTTCAACCACCGCTAAACTGGTGGTGCTAGAAAGGATGCGATAAGATGGCTAGTATATGGAATAGAGTTAGTAACTGGATGTCAGGAAGTAACAACTATGATGATGGGTATGACCAATTTGAAGAAGTGGAGGCTGCAGATCCTACACCAATTTTTACTAATCAACCCGACCTTAAGGTGAATCATAGTGAAAGTCGCATGATGATTCATAGTAAAGAAAACAATAAAAAAGTAATGCAAAATATTAAATTATTTGAACCAAGGGTCTTTGAAGACATAAAAGGCGTTGCTAACTACGTTATTAAAGGTCAAGCTGCAATTGTTAGTGTACGAAAAGTTGATGCGCCAGTAGCACACCGTCTTCTAGATTTTTTGAATGGCGCGGTATTTGCGATTGATGGGAAGGTAACGCGTCTGAATGATGAAATTTTCCTATGTACACCAAGCAACTATATGGTTGAAGGTGATATGAATCGTGAAACGCAAAGACATATTCGTGAGTTGAGAGCAAATGGAGGAATACGTTGATACTATTATTAGTGGCATATTTTTTCCGTTTTTATGAACTTGCAATTGTTGCTTATGTGCTTTTATCTTGGTTTCCCGGCGCATATCAAACCACCTTTGGACGAATTTTAACCAAGTTGTGTGAACCATATTTGAGTATTTTTCGGTTTATTCCACCAATCCTTGGTTTAGATTTTTCACCCTGGGTGGCCTTGATAGCTTTGCAGTTTGTGCAAATGGGAGCAGTTGGACTTTTGACAGGATTTGGACTGTAGCATTAAAGGCAAGATAAATGGAAATAGCAGTTAAGCAACATTATCGAAAAGAAGAGGAACCATTGCTTGAGGAGTTAAGTGAACAACTCAAACGGGCACAGGATGAATACCGCCCTATTTTGACACGTTTCCTTAATCCGCGGGAGCGGTTCATATTGGAGCAACTAAAAGGGCGTTTTAGCGATGTTAAGGTAGCTTATGCAGGAGGATATCCGGAGGCGGAACGGAAACGAGCTTTGCTATATCCGGAATATTATCAACCAGTAGTTTCCGACTTTGAATTGGCGTTAATTGAGGTGGATTATCCAACTAAATTTGCACAACTGAGTCACGGTCAAGTTTTAGGTAGCTTAGTTAACATTGGATTAGAACGTCAGGTTCTGGGGGATATCATCACAGATGGTTTACGTTATCAATTTGTAACTCAAGCAAATTTGGCTAGTTACTTTTGTAATCAGGTCCAAGCTATTGGAAAGGTTAAAGTACGTCTTAAGGAAGTTGCTCTAGAAACCTTGGTAACTGCTCTGGACGAGTGGCAGGCTGAAACAATGACCGTGACGACAATTCGTTTAGACGCAGTAATTTCGCATGCATATCATTTTAGTCGTCAGGTGGCGAAGGAAATGATTAAGCAAAAAAAAGTTCAAGTTAACTGGATGATGGTAGAAAAACCGGACTATGTTCTAGCGCAGGCCGATATTATTTCAGTTCGTGGCTTTGGTCGGATTCGTCTCGATCAACTAATGGGACCTACCAAAAAAGCTAAGCAACGCTTAGCAATTTCAATTTTAAAAAAGAAAAAGTAAAAAAGTTTAAATACGATGGAGGTGTTAGGGAATGGCACTTACTCCCTTAGATATTCATAATAAAGAGTTTCATGTTAAATTACGTGGTTACGATCAAGACGAAGTTAATGATTTCTTAGATCAAATCATCAAGGATTATGAATTAACTTTAAAGGAAAATGACCGTTTAACAGAAAGTTTAAAGCAAAACCAAGAAAAATTGAAGTACTTCAATGATTTGAAGGATTCCTTGAATCAATCAATTATCGTGGCACAAGAAGCTGCTGATAAGGTTAAGGCTAACTCTCAAAGAGAAGCGGAAATCATTAACCGTGAAGCTCAAAAGCAAGGGCAAGATATTATTGACGAAGCCAATGAAAAAGCTCGCCAAATTGTTGATGAAGCTTCAACTAAAGCTAAGAAGTTAGCTGTTGAAACTGATGACTTACGTAAGCAAGCCCGCATCTTCCGTCAAAAGTTACAAGTCATGATGGAATCACAATTAGAAGTGGTGAAAGGTAGCGAATGGGACGAAATTCTCAAGCAAGGTGATACCAGTAATTACCAAGAAATTCGGGAAGCAATTCGTAACGATGAAAGTCTTGACAACTTAGATGAAGACGCGGTAAAATCAATGGCAAGTGATGTTGTGGTTAACAGTGGCGATGATTTTGCCCCTGAAGCAGCAGACAATGAAACTGTCGTCGTCTTTCCAGAAGGCAGTGATGACCAAGTCGATACCGGCTTTGCCGACGAGGACGTCATCGTTAAAAACTAAAAAATAAACGGTACTATGAACGCGAAATGAAACGCATAATTCAAGCGAGCTGGTGAGGGTGAAAGACTGGCAATTCCCTGTGTGATTTTTATCATCATAGTGAAACTGCTGGACTGAACCGAAGTAAGTTCAAACGATTAATTGGCGTTAACAATTGCAAAGGAAGCTTTGTTAGGTAACTGAGAAAGCTTTGAATTTGGGTGGTACCACGAAAATCTCGTCCCTGTATGGGGAGGAGATTTTTTTAGTTTTAGCTGGAAATCCAAATTTAAAAGAAAGAAGGAAAATTGATGAAAATCAAAGAAACCCTTAACTTGGGTAAAACTAAGTTCCCAATGCGTGGTAATCTTCCGGTTAAGGAATTAGAACGCGAAAACCTTTGGGAAGAAAACAAAGTCTACGAACAAAGACAAAAATTAAACGAAGGCAAACCAACTTTCGTCTTACATGATGGCCCTCCATACGCCAATGGTAACATTCACATGGGTCACGCCATGAACAAGATTTCCAAAGATATCATTGTCCGTTCTAAATCAATGATGGGCTTCCGCTCGCCATACGTTCCTGGTTGGGATACTCACGGTTTACCAATCGAACAACAATTACAAAAATCAGGGGTTGACCGCAAGTCAATGTCTGTTAACGAATTCCGTGAATTATGTCGTAAGTATGCTTTAGAACAAGTCGACAAGCAAAGAAAAGACTTTAAACGTTTAGGGGTAGCCGGTGAATGGGATAACCCATACTTGACCTTGAATCCTGAGTTTGAAGCACAACAAATTCGGACTTTCGGTAAGATGGCGGAAAAGGGTTTGATCTACAAGGGGCTTAAGCCAGTTTACTGGTCATGGTCATCTGAATCAGCTTTAGCCGAAGCCGAAGTTGAATATCAAGACCTTTCCTCCCCAACTGCTTTCTACGGGGAACAAGTCGTAGATGGTAAGGGTCTTTTTGACGAAAATACTTACTTTACAGTGTGGACAACGACTCCATGGACCATCCCTGCTTCTGAAGGGATTACGGTTGATGCTGATTTCGACTATGTTGTAGTTAAACCAGCCGGTATGGACAAGAAGTTTGTCTTTGCTTCCGAATTAGTGGATGCTTGTGCTGAAAAATTTGGTTGGGAAAACTTTGAAGTAGTGCAAACCGTTAAGGGGCGCGATATGGAATACATGACCGCCCAACACCCATTCAACCCTGACGTGAAACTCTTGGTGATGTTAGGTGATTTTGTGACTACTGACTCTGGGACTGGTTTGGTTCATACGGCGCCAGGTTATGGGGAAGATGACTACAATGTTGGGATGAAGTACGACTTACCAATCTTTGCACCAGTTGATAATAAGGGTTACTTAACTAAGGAAGCTGGAGCAGATTTTGAAGGGGTCTTCTACGAAGATGCCAACCAAGTGGCTCTAAAGAAGCTTGAAGACGCTGGTCTTTTAATTTTACAAGAAGACTTAGTGCACTCCTACCCATGTGACTGGCGGACTAAGAAACCAATTATCTTCCGAGCAACCCCACAATGGTTTGCTTCGGTGGACAAGATTCGCCAAAACATTTTAGATGCCATTGATGAAGTACAATTCTTCCCTGGTTGGGGTCAAAAGCGTCTTCACAACATGATTCGTGACCGGGGCGACTGGGTTATCTCTAGACAACGTGTTTGGGGTGTGCCATTACCAATCTTCTATGCTGAAGATGGTGAAGCAATCTTAGATAAAGATGTTATTGCTCACGTGGCTGACTTGGTGGAAAAACATGGTTCTAACATTTGGTTTGAAAAGGATGCTAAGGACCTCTTGCCTGAAGGTTACACCAATGAACACTCACCAAATGGGATTTTTACGAAGGAAATGGACATTATGGATGTGTGGTTTGACTCTGGTTCATCCCACCAAGGTGTCTTAGCGCAACGTGATTATCTGACACATCCAGCTGATATGTACTTGGAAGGTTCTGATCAATATCGTGGTTGGTTCAACTCTTCCTTGATTACTTCCGTGGCTGTAACTAATCACGCGCCATATAAGCAAGTCTTATCACAAGGTTTCACTTTAGATGGTCAAGGTCGAAAGATGTCCAAGTCTTTAGGAAATACCATCGTACCGAGTGAAATTATTGACAAGATGGGAGCCGAAATTATTCGTCTCTGGATTTTATCTGTTGATACTTCTGCTGACGTACGAGTTTCAATGGATAGCTTTACGCAAATTTCTGAAAGCTACCGGAAATTCCGGAACACTATGCGGTTCATGTTAGGTAATACTACCGACTTCAACCCTGAAACTGACCGGGTAGCCTACGAAGATATGGAAGCCGTTGACAAGTACATGACCATTAAGTTAAATCAATTTACTAAGGAAATCTTGGATGCTTATGCAAACTACGAATTCATGTCCATCTACAAGCGTTTGATGAACTTCTTAAACGTTGATTTATCAGCTTTCTACCTGGATGTAGCTAAAGACGTGGTTTACATTGAAGCGGAAAATTCCAAGAAACGTCGCTCTATGCAAACGGTTCTTTACGATGTTTTGGTTAACTTAGATAAGTTAATGACCCCTGTTTTACCACACACGACTGAAGAAATTTGGCCATTCCTGAAGGAAGCCGAAGAATTCGTGCAATTATCAGAAATGCCAGAAGTTAAGCACTACGATGGAGAAGCCCAAATTTTAGCCAATTGGACCAAGTTCTTCGAATTACGTTCAAACGCTATGAAGGCTTTAGAAGAAGCCCGCGATGCGAAGTTAATCGGGAAGTCTTTCGAAGCTTCTCTTAACCTTTACGTTTCTGACGAAGTGAAGGCAGAACTTGAAGCCTTAGATACTGATGTGCGTCAAGCCTTAATTGTGTCTAGCTTAAATGTCTTACCATTAGACCAAGCACCAGCTGAAGCGAGTGACTTTGAAGACGTAAAAATTTTAGTGGAACACGCGGAAGGTGAGGTTTGTCCACGTTGTCGGATGATTAAGACTGACGTTGGTTCAGATGCTGATTTAGCAACGCTTTGTGCCCACTGTGCTCACATTGTTCGTGAAAACTACCCTGAAGCCGTTGCTGAAGGTTTAGAATAAAATTATAGAAATCCTACCCTTGAGGGTGGGATTTTTTTGAGGAGTTAAATTCGCAATTTAAGGCTATTTTTGGTATGATTAAAACATTGAAATAAGTAGAATTGAGGGTGAAAATAATGGAATTTGTAAAGGTTCATGGTTCGAATAACGACTTCTTTATCTTAGATGAAGAATTGCCTGGTCAAAAAATCAGCGACCAAAAATTACGGCAATTGGCCCAAAAAATCTGTGATCGTCAAACGGGTTTACACGGTGGGGCCGATGGAATTTTAGATATTACCGCTGGTCACGTTGGCACTCAAGGTCGCATGCGGGTCATTAATGCTGATGGGAGTGAAGCTAGCATGTGTGGTAATGGTTTACGAACCGTTGCCCGTTACCTCGCTCAAAAGAAGGCACAAGATGAATTCAAGATTCAAACTATGTATGCGGACCTTGACGTCAAGGCAGCTGGTGAATTTTACCCTGGAGTACCCGCTTATGATGCCGAAATTTCGCCTGTTTCCTTTAAGGCGGAAGACTTAGGAATGCACCTAGGTCAGGACAAGTTAATTGATCAAGTGGTACCCGAATTTGATCCAGAACTACGCTTTTCAGCAGTGGCCGTACCTAATCCACACTTGATTGCCTTTGTGGACCATAAAACAGTCATAGGTAATAAGTTAGGTGAATTGGCTTCTTACCTCAATGATGGTCAAAACCCTTATTTTCCAGATGGAGTCAACGTTTCCTTTGTAGAAGTTTTAGCTCCAGGAAAGATTTTTGTCCGGACTTATGAACGGGGAGTTGGTTACACTAATGCCTGTGGAACGGCCATGTCAGCTTCAAGTTTGATGTATGTGCTCTTATTTGGTGAACAAGTTCAATTAGAAGAAAGAATTACCGTGTTAAATCCTGGGGGAATGGTTAACACCATTGTCCACCAAAAGGAGAGTGGGACTTACTACATGTCCTTGATAGGTAATGCAACTGAAGTCGCCCAAGTCGAAGTAGATTTAGCCGCAGCCTTAGCGGGTGACTTTAGCCAGGCTAAATGGAAAGCCACCGGTGAACAAGCCCAATATGAAGCTTTTGTTAAAGAGGTCACGGAGGGATAAGATGGAATTTGAAGAAAAAGTTATCGACGTGGAACATATTTTTGATGGCCACATCGTGGATTTAGATGTTGAAACGGTCCTGACTCCTGAAGGCCAGAAAGCCACCCGAGAAATTGCTTACCATGCCAATGCGGTAGGGGTAGTGATTGTTTCTGAGGACAACAAGATGCTGTTAGTGCGACAATGGCGGGCACCTTTACGGCAAGAAACTTTGGAAATTATTGCGGGCAAGTTGGAACCCGGTGAAAATGAAGCGAGTGCCGTGGTACGGGAATTAAACGAAGAAGCCCGCCTCCAAGCTCAAAGTGTGGAAAAGCTAACCAGTTTTTATGTTTCACCAGGCTTTACCAATGAAAAATTAACGCTATACCATGCTAGCGGCTTGAGCCCTGTAAGTGAGAAATTACCTCAAGATGAGGGCGAAATTCTTAACTTGGAATGGTTAGATATTAAGGAAGTCCAAGTAGCGATTGCTAAGGGCGAAATCTGTGATGCTAAGACTATCATGGCTGTGATGCTATGGCAAAGCTTACAGTAGGTAACGCGGATGGAAGAAAGAAGAACGCGTCGCTACCAAGAACAGGCGGAAATTAATGAGCCGCTTAATCGGACCGAAAGTCGGCGTCAAAATAGATTGCGCAGTGAAGAAGAAAAGACCCAAATTTTAAAGCGGAAACTTGATATTGTAATTGGAATTTTGAGTTTACTCATCATCTTAACTTGGCTCTTTATGCGCTTTATTAATTTTTAGAAATAGAGGAAGAAAAAGTGAAATACGGAATTATTTGTGCCATGGAAGAAGAAATTAAAGAACTGTGTGCGCACCTTGAAAATAGTCAAGTCAAAGACATTGGTGGCAGTGAATTTTACACGGGCCAAATTGAAAATCAAGAAATTGTCTTAGTTCGGGCGGGAATTGGTAAGGTTCAAGCCGGGGTTACCACGGCCTTGTTAATTGTCGAGTTTGGAGTTGACTGTGTGATTAACTCGGGTTCTGCCGGTGGGATTGGCCAAGGCCTACACGTCGGGGACTTAGTGGTTTCAACGGGGGCAGCCTATCACGATGCCATGGCGACGGTCTTTGGTTACGAACCGGGGCAATTACCACAACAACCACGCATTTTTACCGCCGATGAAGTTTTAGTCGCGCGGGTTATCCAAGCGGCTCAAACTACGGGTTTAACGGTTAAAGAAGGTTTGATTGTTACTGGGGATCAATTTATTTCTAGTCAAGATCAAATTGACCAAATTAAGGATATCTACCCTGAGGCTTTGAGTTGTGAAATGGAAGGAGCAGCAGTGGCTCAAGTTGCTTACCAATACCATAAGCCTTTTGCTATCATTCGTGCGATGTCAGACGTAGGTGATGAGGAAGCGGGCCAAAGTTTTGATGAATTTATTGTTGATGCCGGTAAGCGTTCAGCCAAGATGACTTTGGCTTTACTTGCCCAAAATTAAGAAATTAGCTATAATATTGGCACTGAATAAACGACCTTTAATCGTGGCTTTCAGCAATTTAGCTTAGTAAGGAAGTTTAAAATGGAACACATTTATTTTGATAATGCCGGGACGACACCTATGCACCCGGAAGTTATTGCAACTATGACCAAGGCAATGACGGAAAATTTTGGCAATGCTTCGGCGGTGAACTTTTACGGTCGCCAGGCTCGGGGGCTTTTAGATCAAAGTCGCCACACCATTGCTCAGTCAATTAACGCCCAAAAGGATACTGAAATTGTCTTTACCAGTGGGGGAACGGAAAGCGATAATACTGCCATTACCCAAGTGGCACATGCACGCAAGGCAGCGGGACGGCACATTATCACCAGTCAAATTGAGCACGAGGCTGTGCTCAAACCCTTAGAAGCTTTGGAAGAGGAGGGCTTTGAAGTAACCTACTTACCTGTGGATGAAAACGGGGTAATTTCTTTAGAACAATTGAAGCAAGCTTTGCGGCCGGATACTATTTTGGTGACAATTATGATGGGAAATAACGAGGTTGGTAGTCAGCAATCAATCCAAGCGATTGGGGAAATTGTGGCGGAATCTAACGCTCTCTTCCATACCGATGCGGTGCAAGCTTATGGGGTGTCAGAAATTGATGTGCAAGCGATGCACATTGACTTGCTATCAACTTCTGCACATAAAATTCAAGGGCCTAAGTTTTTAGGCTTCCTTTATCGGCGGGATGGTATTAACTTCAAACCGTTACTCAAGGGGGGCGACCAAGAATTAAAACGGCGGGCAGGAACAGAAAATGTACCGGCTATTGTTGCCTTTGCCAAGGCGGTTGAAATTGCCCAAACTGAAAAACAAGCTCACATTGCTCACTACCGGAACTTAAAACAAACCTTGGTTGATGGTTTGCAAACAGCGGGAGTGGACTTTGAAATTAACGGTCACTACCAAAATGGTGAGTTACCCCAAATCATCAGTTTATGGTTTAAGGATTGCCCAAGCGATTCACTTTTAACGAATCTCGATTTAGGTGGGGTGATTGCTGCTGCCGGTTCTGCATGTACGGCTGGTTCGCTCGAACCTTCCCATGTTTTAGCAGCCATGTATGGTAAAAATAGTCCACGTGTAGGTGAAACGTTACGCTTCTCCTTCGGAGCGCAAAATACCGTGGCAGAAGTTGAACAAGCGGTTGCTGCCTTAGTCAAGGTAACGACGCGTTTGAAGCAAAGAAAGGAAAGAAGATAATGGCATATGGTAAAGAAGCAAGTGTCTTAGGTAGTCAAGATAAGTATCGCCTAAGTGATAATATCAAAAAATATAGTTTGTTAGATGTGGGATTCATGCAAAGTAAAGGGGGAAAGTTCCAATTAGAACGTTCCTTAGATCCTTTTTCTCCTTATAACCAAGGTTACAAGTTAAAAGTAGTGATTGCTGCCGATATGCAAACTTTTAAACTGGCAACCGTGACTGCCAATGGGATGCGTGAAGTTAATATCTACAAGTCTAAAGAGCGTGAAGAAAGTGAAAAACAATTAAACTTTATCTTAGCTGAATTATTAGATAGAAAGATTTTAGAGAAAGTTAACTAATGCTTCTTAAAAGTAAGTAAATAAGGTTGCACTCTTTATAAAAAGCACGTATAATATCAAGTACTGAATAAACGACCTTCAAATCGTGGATTTCAGAATCTTATTGAAATGATGGTGAATATTTATGACAGATAACAGCAACACGCGTGTTGTTGTCGGAATGAGTGGTGGGGTCGACTCTAGTGTGACGGCCTATCTACTCAAGCAACAAGGTTATGATGTGGTTGGCGTTTTCATGAAAAATTGGGACGACCAAAACGATAGCGGGGTATGTACCGTAACCGAGGATTATCAAGATGTAGCCAAGGTGGCTAATCAGTTAGGAATTCCTTACTACTCAGTAAACTTTGAAAAAGAATACTGGGATCGGGTGTTCACTTACTTCTTGGATGAATACCGCGCGGGTCGCACTCCTAACCCTGATGTAATGTGTAATAAAGAAGTTAAGTTTAAGGCCTTCTTAGATTATGCGATGGAACTGGATGCTGACTACATCGCCATGGGTCACTACGCTCAAGTTAAGCGCGATGAAGATGGTACGGTGCACTTGATGCGTGGAGCCGATAACAACAAGGACCAAACTTACTTTTTGAGCCAATTGTCTCAAGAACAACTCCAAAGAGCTATGTTTCCTATTGGAAATATGGAAAAATCTGAGGTACGGCGCATTGCAGAAGAAACCGGTTTAGCTACAGCTAAGAAAAAGGACTCAACTGGAATTTGTTTTATTGGTGAAAGAAACTTTACCAAGTTCTTGAGCGAATTCTTACCAGCCCAACCTGGCAAAATGATGACCGTTGATGGTGAAGAGAAAGGTGAACACTTTGGTTTGATGAACTACACCATTGGTCAAAGAAAAGGTCTTGGTATCGGGGGAGATGCTAAAAGTAACGAACCCTGGTTTGTTGTCGGTAAGGACCTTGAAACTAACACTTTGTTAGTAGGGCAAGGTTACCATAATGACCACCTTTATGCCACAAGCTTAGATGCTAGCAAGTTGAGTTTCGTGACCGATATTACCAATCGTGGTCAAGAATTCCACTGTACGGCTAAATTCCGTTACCGCCAAGTTGATAGCGGTGTAACGGTGAAATTTAACGATGACCGGACTGTTGCGGAAGTTGTCTTTGATGAACCAGTGCGGGCTATCACTCCTGGTCAAGAAGTGGTCTTTTACGATGGCCAAGAATGTTTAGGTTCTGGTACGATTGACCATGCTTACATGAACGGTGAATTACGTCAATACGTTTAATACTTTAACGAGGTTGGAGCAATCTGGCCTCTTTTTTATATGGTTTTTAGCTTGTCGCTAGCCCTTTTTTTTGTAATAATGAAAGAGAATAATTAAAAATTAGAAGGGGACTTTATAGTGACAAAACTATTTTTTGTACGGCATGGAAAAACTGAATGGAACCTTGAGCGTCGCTATCAAGGCGCTCGGGGCGATTCTCCTTTGCTTGACCAAAGTTATCAAGAAATTAAAGAATTAAGTCAATATCTGCAACAGTTTGAATTTACTAAGGTCTATGCAAGTCCAATCAAGCGTGCGCGGATTACAGCTCAAGAAATCCTTAAGCATCTTAATAATCCACCACGGTTACAACTTGACGATGCTTTTAAAGAGTTTAACTTGGGAAAAATGGAAGGAATGAAGTTTAGTGATGTTAAACGTGAATTTCCCCATGAATACCAGGCCTTTCGTCATGATCCTAGTAAATATCGGGCTGAAGTTGTTGGTGGTGAAAGTTTCCAAGATGTTTTTAATCGCATGACCCCCAAGATTCAAGAGATTTGTCGCCGTTACCCTGAAGCTAATATCTTAATTGTTAGCCATGGGGCGGCCTTAGGAGCTGAAATCCGTCACTTGTTGGGTTATTCTTTAGAACATTTGCGGGACAAAGGAGGACTTAGTAATACTAGCACTACGATTTTAGAAAGTCATGACGGGCAAAGTTTTACTTGTTTAGCCTGGGATAAGGTAGACTATTTAAGTCGGCAGTTAGGAAAGGATGATAAGGTCTAATGGTGAGAAAAGAAAAACAGCAAAAAGCTGAAACTTTAGTGCATGAGCTAATTGGTAAAATTGACGCGGATCCAGAAAACGCGCAAAATTACTATAATTTAGGCAGTGCTTTAGTTGAAATGCAAAGTTTTCCGCAAGCCGAAGAATTATTCCGCCGGGCGTTAAGCCATTTTACAGATGCTAAAGACCGTGATTTATTAACTTATGGCCTTGGGAATGTCTTGTATGCGGCGGAATTTTATGTGGAGGCTAACCAAGAGTTTGCTAAAATTCAAGATAAGAAACTTAAATTAGATGCTCAACTGATGCAAGCCCAAGGTTTCTATGCCCAAAAGCACTACCAACAAGCCTTTGCCTATGCTTTAACGGTTAGTGAACAAGCACCTAAAAATGAAGTGGCCTTACTACTTTTAGGAGATTCTTTATTAGCTCTAGGACAATTAAATCAAGCTCAAGAGTATTACCAAAAAGTTT
Organism: Ligilactobacillus equi DSM 15833 = JCM 10991; assembly: GCF_001435735.1. NCBI lineage: Bacteria > Bacillati > Bacillota > Bacilli > Lactobacillales > Lactobacillaceae > Ligilactobacillus > Ligilactobacillus equi. Next base: position 90,295 of record NZ_AZFH01000001.1, on the reverse strand, counting down.
GGAACCTAAATTCCCAAAGTGCACCGGCAGCTTTTCATCTCGGTTTGATTTTAGTGACGCAAGGAAAAATTCAAGCAGGACAAGCGTATTTTGCTAAGGCCAAGGAGTTGGATGGTCTTTATTATCAAAAGCAAGAAGGTCGTCTTGCAGATTTAGAAAAGGTTATGCAAAAAAATCAGCTATAGGGGGAAAGAAAATGGTAATAACTGAACCCAAGCAGTCTCAAGTTGTCGGCACAATTAGTCGCATGATTTTTGAGTCTAAGGACAATTTTTTTAAGATATTAGTTGTAGACATCAAAGAAGTAAATTTTGAATGGTCACTGCCAACAATTACTGTGACAGGGAGTTTTCCTGAAATCGAAGCCCAAAGAGAATACGTTTTTTACGGTGCTTTAGTGGAACACGGTCGTTATGGCCTGCAACTCCAGGTTCAGGGTTATGAAGAGAGTCTCCCTAAAACTAAGGATGGCCTCATAGCTTATTTAAGTAGTGATGAATTTCCAGGGATTGGGAGGAAGACTGCGCAAAAAGTCGTTACAGTTCTTGGAGAGCAAGCTATTCAAAAAATTCGTCAGGACTATCAAGTTTTGGCGCAAGTTGACATTTCTCCTGCTCAGGCACAGGCGTTAACTGAGGGACTTAATAAGTTGGACGATAGCTTTAGTGAAATTTTATTGTACTTAAATGGTTTAGGGGTTTCTACACGGATGGTTGAAAAAATCTATAACCACTATCATACAGAAAGCCTTAGTGTGGTAAAGGATGATCCTTACCGCTTAGTGCGTGATATCAAAGGTTTTGGTTTTAAGTCTGCCGATGACCTTGCCTATGCTCAAGGAATTCAAGAAACAGACCCTGTACGTTTACGTGGGGGGTTACTGCAAACCTTGTTTGAGACGTGCCATACCAGTGGTGATACTTATTTGATGGCTGAAGAACTTCTAGATAAAGGGGCTGAATTATTAGCAACAACCATGCCACCTGAAAAGATGTATCCAAAGTTAGCGCAGGAATTGGCACAAATGCAAGAAGCTGGGGATGTAGTTTTGACAGAAGATCAAAAAGTATATCTTAAGACTTATTATATTAGCGAAAAAGAAATAGCTCTAAACCTACAGGAACAAGTTCGTCGTCTCCAAGATACTGATTTTCCTAGCCAAGAAGAAATTACAGACCTAGTAGCTGATTTTGAAGCAGAACAAGGGCTTGCTTATGGTGATGAACAAAAGCAAGCTATCTATCAAGCCTTAACAAGTCCAATCTTTCTTTTAACTGGTGGTCCTGGAACAGGAAAGACGACGATTATTAATGGGATTGTCCATTGTTACCAAAAACTCCACCCTCAAGCTGAATTAGCTTTAGCAGCACCAACTGGTCGGGCAGCTAAACGGATGGCTGAAACAACCGGTTACAAGGCGAGCACCATTCACCGGTTGTTAGGGTTGGGTCTAACCTCTAACCAGCGACAAGATTTGGAGGAAGAGGAACAAAATTTAGTGACAGAACCATTTTTGATTATTGATGAAAGCTCGATGATTGACACCCACCTGATGCGGACTTTGACCAGTAATCTTGGTGAAAAAACCCAACTTTTATTTGTGGGAGACAAAGATCAATTACCCTCAGTCGGTCCTGGACAAGTTTTTGCGGATTTACTGGCCAGTGACATTTTTCCTAAAGTTGAACTACGTCAAATTTACCGTCAAAAAGAAGAATCAACGATTCCGGTGTTAGCTCAAGCTATTCAAGCGGGTAAGTTACCGGAGAATTTTACTCAGACGCAAGTTGACCGGTCTTTTTTGGCTAATAGTGCGGGGCTGATTCCTGTACGTTTGAAGAAAGTTATTGAACGAGCTTTGCAAAGTCAGCTAAAGGCAGATGATATTCAAGTATTAGCGCCCATGTATCGTTCGGAGGCAGGAATTGATAATCTGAATCATGAGCTACAAGAGATTATTAATCCGCGTCAATCGTCGGGACAAGGTCAGCTGAAAAAAGAAGTGGAAATTAATAATTTTATCTTGCGGATTGGGGATCGTGTTTTACAAAAGGTTAACCAACCGGAAAAAGGTGTTTATAATGGCGATATTGGTAAAGTAGTGGGAATTGAACTGGCGGAAGATCACCAAACTGCTAAGCAGATTACGGTGGACTTTGATCAAAATGAAGTGGAGTACAAGCCTAATGAATTTTCTGAATTAACTTTGGCATATTGTTTATCGATTCATAAGGCGCAGGGAAGTGAATTTCCGGTTGTAATTTTGGTAATGGTAGATGAGTTTAGTCGCATGCTAAATCGCAATCTCCTTTATACCGGAATTACGCGTGCCAAGAATAAATTAGTCATGATGGGACAATTATCAGCTTACCAAAGAAGTGTGTCCACAACAACTGGTCAAAGAAAAACCGGATTGATAGCTAAATTACAGCAGATTTTTAACGGTGAATTGGCTCTGACTACAGGACAAAAGCAGGTTCAAAAAGTAGTGGTTACTCCTATTCAAGAGGGAGTTGATCCTGTAGTTGAGTTACAAGCGGAAGAATATTGTTTGACGCCTGCGTTGGCTATGTCAGAACAAATTGACCCTATGATTGGGATGGAAGGTTTAACCCCGGAAAATTGTTAACTAAAATGAGGCTTTTACTATTTTGGTTATTTCCATACACGCCAACTTATCAGTTCAACTTTAGAAGTATTGTTCACAGTTATCATATCAATAGAAAATAACCTTGTTGCATTTTTATCGGCAACAAGGTTATTTTTTAAAGATTTTAGATTATATCATAGTTACAATTGAGTGGGTTAACTTTGTGAGGAAAACCAAAATGGGTAGTAATCAATTTCAAAATTTAGGTCATAGTAACGATTGGATTCCTCTTGTCCGTCGATTTCTCCAAATTCAAGGGAGTTAATGATGAGATGTGCACGTTTACTGGTAAATTGTTTGAGAGAAGGTAATCTAACATGTTTGTTCATACGGGCCATTAGTGCTAAAAAGAGAAATTTGAAGATATTCATCTTTTCAGCTACTAAGAACTCCAACTGCCCATCGTTAGCGTGACCCAAGGGTACCTGTAGGTGAGTACGTGGATCAAAGCAAGGTTGGTGAGTGTGGACACTTACCAGGTAAGCTTTCTTGAAAAATTCGTATTGACCATTGATACGTAAAGTAACCGAGAAACTTTCCTGGTTCATATAAGTCTTAAGTAAATTATATAAATAACCGATTAATCCGAGATGCAATTTGTTAAAAAATAAATTTTCTTGGGCATTAAGACTAGCAAAATAAGCTTCCAGTCCGATGTTGTAGCTACTTAAAAAATAACCTTCAGTTTTATGGGTTGTTTCTATATAACTGCCGATATCATAGTTGATAGCTTGTTGGGTAGTTATAATTTGCTTGAAAGCAGTTGAAGGGTTGAGAGAAATTCCCATATTTTTAGCAAAGGAATTATTTTTACCAGCCGGAATTAAGGCCAATGGCAATTGTCTTTGACTGTGTTTTTTCAGGGCGTTAAGACTATCATGTAGGGTGCCGTTTCCCCCAATCACCAAGCAAATCGTTTGCTCAAGTTGATAATCAGTTTTTTTGAGGAAAGAGCGCACTAAAAAATCAATATTATGGTTACATAAGACCGCTTGATACATGTAATTGCCACTTTGTAAAAGGGGTTCAATCTTTTCCCAAGTTTTTTGACCTAGACCGTGATTGGCCTGGGGGTTAACAATGATAAAAAATGATTTCACGGGTGGTTAGGTATCTAGGTGATACCACTCCTCCTTTCTAGCGTAAATACTTCCTTTAACATTATAGCGAAAAAACATGAAAAAAGAAGTAATTATTAGAAATAATTAGAAAAAACCAGCAACGTGGCTGGTTTTGAAATTTATAAAGTAATCAACATTGGTAAAATCATGGGGTGACGTTCGGTTTGTTCGAATAAGAAAGCCTGTAAGTCATTTATGATAGCTTCTTTTAAAATTGCTTCTGAAACCCTATCGGCCTTTAAAACTCGGTTAATGGTTCGAAATAAGCGACGTCGTCCATGATTGATTAATTCCCCTGATTCACGCATATAGATAAATCCACGAGAGAGGAGATCTGGTCCGGCTAAGATTTCGCGTTTTTTCATATCAATGGTTGCAACGACTACCACTAAGCCTTCTTCTGAAAGTATACGCCGGTCGCGTAAGACGATATTACCGATGTCACCGATTCCGGAACCATCAACATAGACATCACCGGCTTGGATGTGCCCAGCTACGCGAGCTGAGTCCTTAGTAAGGGCTAAAACGTCCCCATTTTCCAAAATGAAGGAATTTTCTTTTGGTACGTCACATTTTTCAGCTAATTCAGTGTGAATTTTTAGCATTCGGTATTCTCCGTGAACAGGCATGAAAAATTTAGGTTTCATTAAACGAAGCATTAGCTTTTGTTCTTCTTGACCACCGTGACCGGAAGCGTGAATATTGTTAACTTTTCCGTGGATAACAGTCGCACCGGCTTCTTCCAATTCATTAATCACCTTGTTTACACTTAAAGTATTCCCAGGAATTGGTGAGGAAGAAAAGACTACCGTATCACCAGGTTGAATGTTAACCTGACGGTGAGTTCCGTTAGCAATTCGACTTAAAGCAGCCATTGGTTCACCTTGCGAACCAGTACATAGAATCATGACTTGGTTCGCAGGTAGACTATTGATTTCGCGGGCATCCACTAAGGAATCATCCGGAATATCAAGGTAGCCTAATTCTCGTCCATTAACAATCGCAGCTTCCATGGAGCGTCCAAAGACGGCAATTTTGCGACCTTTAGCGATAGCGGCTTCTGTAGCTTGTTGGACTCGAGAAATATTAGAAGCAAACGTGGCAAAGATAATGCGACCTTCAACTTCTTCGAAAATGCGACGAATAGAGCGTCCTACCCAACGTTCAGACTTAGTGAAGTTTGGTACTTCGGCATTGGTTGAGTCAGATAGTAAACATAAGACACCTTCGGCTCCTAACTTAGCCATTTTTTGTAAATTAGGTGGTTGATTTGTCACAGGTGTTAAGTCAAATTTGTAGTCTCCTGTAGCAACAATCGTTCCAGAGGGAGTCCTAATAGCCGCTCCTAAAGTATCAGGGATGGAGTGTGTCGTGCGGAAAAATGAAACACTGGTTTTACGGAACTTCAAGACGCTATCTTCGTTAATTTCATGAAGTTCAGTAGTTCTCAATAAACCGTGTTCCTCAAGCTTGCTTTTAATTAAAGCTAAAGCTAAGGGACCAGCATAAATGGGCATGTTAACTTGTTTTAAAAGATAGGGAATCCCACCAATATGGTCTTCATGTCCGTGCGTAATCACCAATGCTTTAATCTTGCTTTGATTATTGATGAGGTATTGGTAATCAGGAATTACGTAATCAATTCCCAAAAGGTCATCTTCAGGAAACTTAATTCCCGCATCTACCACGATAATTTCGTCTTGGAATTGAATGGCGTAAGTATTTTTTCCGATTTCCCCCAAACCACCTAAAGCAAAAACGGCGGTTTCGTTATTTTTTACGTTCAGCTTTTTCATATTAAAGCTCCGTAATCTTGAAGTTAGGGCTTTCCTTTTCGTAATTTAAAGTATCTTCGTCTAAACCTTCAATGAATTCCACATTGTATTCAGTTTTAGATTCTACTAAAAGGCGCGCGTTGACTTTGCTATCTGTATCTAAATATAAAACCTCAGTATTTTCACGGCGAGGATTAATCCGTTTGCTTGGTTGGTAGTAAACTTTAAAAATCATGTCTAGTTAAAAACTCCTTTAAAAATATGGTTTTAGGCTAAAAGCCTAGGTCCGCACGAGTCAAGTGACTCCACAATGTTAATTTTTATTTTAGCACAGTTTAGCTATTAAGTATAGAAGTTAGCTAAAAAGATGGCATCTCTTGTAAAAGATAGTATAATAAAATTAAGAAAATGTGGGGTGGTAAAGATGCAAGCAGTAATTGCGCTGGTTTTGGTGGGTGTCTTCGTTTTTTGGTTAATAACCGTCTGGCGAGTAAAAAAACGCAAGCAATCCTTATTAATCATTAAGGCTCAAAGTAGACAAGAAACAATTCCCGCAGTGGAGCAAGCTTTTGTGGCGACAATTGCTCAGCTCAACATGGAAAGGGACGTTTTATCTTCTTTAGCTCAAAGTCAAGATGTTGCTAAGATCTGGGGGCTACGGGTTTTGGCCTTCGAATTTGAGTGTGAGGTGTCTCCAAACTTTGAAAAACATCTCACGCAGTTTAGCGAACTTCTTGAAGCACAACTTAAAACACAAAAAGTTGCCATACCTGCTTTTAAGAGCTTTGCTTTAACCGATATTTGGCTACGTGACGGGAGGTTACATTTTGATGTCGCCGAAAATAAAAATGAAGATACTGCTGCCTACATTCGTGATGTTAAACGCGTAGATTAGAGTAAAGAAAAAAGACCGCCAAAGCGGCAGTCTTTTTCTTTATTCAAGAATTAACATATCTTTAGGTGCTTGCAAAGGATTTTCCTTGTTAATGTGATCGTAGAAGAGAATTCCATTTAAGTGGTCAATTTCGTGTTGTAACACAATAGCAGGGTAATCGCGGAGACGTTCGATGTGCTCATTGCCATCGAGGTCGTACCAGCGCACCTTAATACGATCGTGACGGGGTACATAACCCGGCACTTCACGGTCGACAGATAAGCAACCTTCACCTTCGCCTAAGGCCACCATTTGGACGGATTCACTGAGGATGGTTGGGTTGACTAAGACGTCTTTGAAAATTGGTTCATCGCCGGCTTCAATTCCGGGAATCAAAACCGCCGTCATGCGGATTGATTTGTCAATTTGAGGGGCGGCTAAACCAACGCCAGCACGTAAGTGGTATTTAGCCGCGATTTCTTCATCTTGGCTATTTTCAAGAAATTCCATCATTTCATGGGCGGTTTGCTTAATCTCATCACTGAGTGGGAAAATTAGCTTTTCGGCCCGTGCCCGCAAGGTAGGGTTACCTTCGCGGATAATATTGTCCATTGTAATCAAAGTAATTACCTCCCGTTTTTTCTTCTCAATCATAGCATATTTTCATAAAAAATGTGAGTAAATATACTTAAGTAATTTAAAGGAGTGATTTTTATGACAGACAGTTTTGCATATCCCTTGCGTCCCGAGTGGACCACCGCCGAAATTATTACGGTGAGCGCTTTTTATACCGCAGTAGAAAAAGCTTATACACAAGGCATTAATCAAGAAGAATTTATGACTAAGTACCAAGCCTACCGGCAAGTCGTCCCCGCAATCATGGATCAAAAGCAACTAGATCGGGAATTTTTGGAAAATTCAGGTTTTAGTATCTATCAAGCGACGAAGGTAGCCCAAAGTAATACGAAGAAAACTCTACGGTTAAGTTAGAAAGAGCGACTTTTATGAAAGAAGATTTTCAAAAAATTAATGCGCAAATTATTATCATGATGAAAGCAGGACGAAAAAAAATCCTCGCTAAACAAGCTAATCCGAATGTAGCCACTAAAAGCTCGCGTTTAGATTTGGTAACTGACATCGATCGAATGATTGAAAAGTTTTATGAAAATGAAATTCACCGTCATTTTCCCGCTGCTAAAATTTTAGGGGAAGAAGGCCTCAGACAAGAGGGAATGTTAGAGTATTCGGGGTTATTTTTCGTCATTGATCCTATTGATGGCACTATGAATTTTGTAAAACAAAAAGAGCACTATGCTAGTATGGTGGCGGTTTATGCTGGAGGCCAGCCTGCATTGGCCTACATTTATGACATTGTTAATGATAAGCTTCTTTCTGGTGGTCCGGCTTTAGGTGGCGTTTTTTGTAATGGTGAGAAGATTACAGCGCCCGCAGATTTACCGTTAAGTGAAGGTTTATTTGGGGGATCGTGGCCTATGGTGATCAATAATTATCATGGTGTGCAAGCAGCCATTAAGCAGAGTAGTGGTTTGCGTATTTACGGTAGTGCTGGCATTGAATATCTACATGTCATTTTAGGTCAATGTGTTTGTTATTTATCGCATTTACGTCCCTGGGATTTTTTACCGGGAAAAATTTTAGCAGAAAGCTTGGGCTTAAGCGTGGTAAATATTGACGGCAGTGAGGTAAATGTGTTATCATCAAATGATGTATTAGTGGCGCCAAAGCGTGTGTGTGAAGAAGTTTTGCAGCTTCTTTCATAAAGACCAAGGCCCGCCTGAACTTGCTTTCAAGTGATTCGGCGGGGATTTTTATAAAAAATAGTGAAAGCACGTTAGGCAGCCAAAAGTTCTGAATATTGAAAGGAAGAAAAACAGTGAAAACACGTGATGACATTCGCAACGTTGCGATTATCGCTCACGTTGACCACGGTAAAACAACCTTGGTTAACGAATTGTTGAAGCAATCAGATACTTTAGATGAACACATGGAAATTGGCGATCGGGCCTTAGACTCCAATGATATTGAAAAGGAACGTGGGATCACTATCCTTTCCAAGAACACCGCGGTTCGTTACCAAGGTAAGCAAATCAACATCTTAGATACTCCAGGACACGCCGATTTCGGTGGGGAAGTGGAACGGATTATGAAGATGGTTGATGGAGTGTTATTGATTGTCGATGCTTTTGAGGGTACCATGCCACAAACGCGTTTTGTGTTAAAGAAGGCTTTAGACCAACACTTAACCCCAATTGTAATTATTAACAAGGTTGACCGTCCGGGTGCTCGTCCTGATGAAGTAGTTGATGAAGTACTTGACTTATTCATCGAATTAGGGGCTGACGAAGACCAATTAGAATTCCCAGTGATTTACGCTTCAGCAATGAATGGGACTTCATCACTTGACTCTGACTTGGCAACCCAAGAACATACTATGGATCCAATCTTTACCACAATTTTGGACACAATTCCAGCTCCAGTGGATAACTCAGACGAACCATTGCAATTCCAAGTGGCCATGCTCGATTATAACGAATTCGTTGGTCGGGTTGGTATTGGTCGTGTCTTCCGTGGAAAGGTTAAGGTTGGGGACCAAGTTACCGTTATGAAACTTGACGGTTCTCAACAAAACTTCCGGGTTACAAAACTCTTTGGTTTCTTTGGTTTACAACGGGTTGAAATTGAAGAAGCTAAGGCCGGTGACTTAATTGCCGTTTCCGGAATGGAGGACATCTTCGTTGGGGAAACTGTTTGTCCGGTTGATAATCCAGAAGCTTTACCAGTTTTACGGATTGACCCACCTACTTTACAAATGACATTCATGACTAACACTAGTCCATTTGTTGGTCGTGAAGGTGATCACGTGACAGCGCGTAAGTTAGAAGATCGTTTGAAGATGCAATTGCACACAGATGTTTCCTTACGTGTTGAAGATACAGAATCTCCAGATGCTTGGGTGGTTTCTGGTCGTGGGGAATTACACTTATCTATCTTAATTGAAACTTTACGGCGTGAAGGCTTCGAGTTAGCCGTATCTCGCCCTAAGGTTATCTACCGAGAAATTGATGGGGTTTTATCTGAACCGTTTGAAAGTGTAATTATTGACACACCAGATGAATACTCTGGGGCAATTATCGATTCCATGGCTCAACGTAAGGGTGAAATGACCAACATGGAAACTGGTAACAACGGTCAAACACGGATTACTTTCTCAACACCAACGCGTGGTTTGATTGGTTACGACAACCAATTCTTATCGATGACACGTGGTTATGGAATTTTGAACCATACTTTTGAAGAATACAAGCCAGTGATTCGCAACTGGGAACCAGGTCGTCGTAATGGTGCCTTAGTTTCAATCAACCAAGGTAAAGCAACGACTTACGCGATTATGGGGATTGAAGGTCGTGGTGTGATTTACGTTGATCCAGGTACAGAAGTTTATGAAGGGATGATTGTCGGACAATCATCACGAGAACGTGATATTTCCGTTAATATTACTAAGGGTAAAAACATGACAAACGTCCGTTCTTCTAACAAGGACCAAACTGCCACGATCAAGAAGCCAACACACTTGACTTTGGAAGAATCCTTGGAATTCTTAAATGAAGACGAATTGTTGGAAATTACGCCAGAAAGCATCCGTTTACGTAAGCGTATCTTAGAGACCAACGCGCGTGAAAAGGCAGCTAAGGCGGCTAAACGTGCTAATAGCTAAGACTTTTAAAGAAAACCGTTCTCAATATGAGAGCGGTTTTTTTGTGGTGGGAAGATACTGGCTTATGATATACTTAAAAAAGAGTCTAATTTGACGTAAAAGAGATTGATAATGTAAGGTGTTAAAATTTATGAAACAAATTAAACCGGATTTCAAACGTGTTAAATATAGTGATTTTTGGCTCATTGGAATGATGATCATTTTAATGTTTATTGGTCTGGTGATGATTTATTCTGCCAGCTCGGGTCAATTAGCTTTGGCGAAAGAATCACCGACAACTTATTTAAGAAAACAAGCAGGATGGATGGCAATGTCTTTGGTAATTTTTGTTATTGCCTCGTATCGTCCTCAAAATTTTCGTGGGCGTTTTCCACTTAACTTTCTTTTAGTTATTTGTCTGACGGCTTTACAATTAGGGTTGGATCTTATTGGTCCACGAATTAATGGGGCAGCTGGTTGGGTTGCCCTGGGACCTATTAGTTTTCAGCCTGCTGAATTTTTAAAACTGATTAATGTAATTTATTTTGCAGAAGTTCTACTAGGTAAAAGTAAAAATATGAAATGGTTAACCTTAGGGATTTTTGTTATGCAAATGATTGCTATTTTAGCGGCCCCCGATTTAGGCGGATTGGCAATTAATTTGATGATTTATCTAGTTATGTTAATAGCTGCGCTTAAAATTATTTTTCGCTGGCGCTTTATGTGGGGAGTAATTCCGGTGATTATAATGATTTATATTGCGACTTATATTGCATCGGTGAAAAAGTTCGTGCCATTTATCCCAGCTTACCAAGCTGAGCGCATCAAAAATTTTACTAATCCTTTTGACTATGTGCAAACTTCAGGTCGACAGTTAGTTCACTCCTATTATGCTATTAGCAATGGTGGCTGGACGGGTGTCGGTATTGGCAATTCGATTGAAAAGCAAGGATATTTGCCCGAACCATATACTGATTTTATCTTGTCTATTATCAGTGAAGAATGGGGGGTAATTGGGGTAAGTCTGATTTTATTACTTCTTGCGGGACTCATTTGTCGCATTATTATTCTGGGTTCACGCACCAGAAGTCTCTATAATACTCTAGTTTGCTATGGGATAGCCACCTTTATTTTTACCGGAGCGGTTTTTAATATCGGTGGAATGTTAGGAATGCTGCCTTTAACTGGGGTGACGTTACCTTTTATTTCTTACGGAGGGTCGAGTTTGTTTGTATTAACGTTGAGCCTTGGAATTGTTAATAAGATTGCGATTCAAACTAAATTAGGTGAAGATGAGCTTGAACAAAGAGAAATATTAAGATCGCTTCGCCCTCAAGGTACTCAAATGTCAGTAAAACGTCGGCCACAAAGACCGGTTAACCCGAGTCAAGGACCAACACGACGTTAGAAATAAATACTTCTTAGTAGGAGAATTTATTTTGCTAGGACTACAAGAAGATGAGTTTATAAATTGAATTGTAAAGGAGGTGTAGGGTAACTTATCATTTTTTTGGTAAGAACCCTGTGAACGATGAAAAAAATTTTAATTGCTAATCGTGGCGAAATTGCGGTCCGCATTATTCGTGCCTGCCAAGAGCTAGGTTTACCAACTGTAGCGGTTTATGCTAAGGAAGATGAGTACGGAATGCACCGTTTTAAAGCAGACGAAGCTTATCTCATTGGGGAAGGGAAAAAACCTACAGAAGCCTATCTCGATATTGATGAAATTATTCGGGTAGCGAAACAAACCGGTGCGGATGCAATTCACCCTGGCTATGGTTTCTTATCTGAAAATGCGGAATTTTTAAAGAAATGTGTTGCTAATAATATTACCTTTATTGGACCTGATTTAAAACACCTCGAAATTTTTGGAGATAAATTAATTGCTAAGCAAGCAGCTCATGCAGCTGGATTAAAGACTATTCCTGGAAGTCAAGATCCGGTTAAATCTGTCAATGATGTTCGTGATTTTGGAAGAAAACATGGTTACCCTATTATGATTAAAGCTGCTCTTGGTGGTGGGGGCCGAGGAATGCGAATTATTCACAGTGAGGCCGAACTAGCGGAAAGCTATGATCGGGCTCGGAGTGAAGCTATGCAATCATTTGGGGATGATGAACTCTATATTGAAAAGTACTTGGTTAACCCTAAGCACATTGAAGTACAAATCTTGGCTGATAGGTATGGCAATACCTTACACCTTTTTGAACGTGATTGTTCGGTGCAAAGACGGAACCAAAAAGTGATTGAATTTGCTCCTAGTGTCTTACCAGATAAACGTCGGCAAGAAATTTGTCAAGCAGCTGTAACTTTAGCTAAAAGTGTGGGTTATTACAATGCGGGAACGGTTGAATTCTTAGTTACAGATGATGATTTTTACTTTGTAGAAGTTAATCCTCGGATTCAAGTTGAACATACGGTAACGGAAATGATTACTGATATTGACATTGTTCAAGCCCAAATTCAAATTGCTGCAGGAAAAAATTTATTTACTGAGATTGGTTTACCACACCAAGTAGATTTGAGTTACCGAGGAGCAGCTATCCAATGTCGGATTACAACTGAAGACGCGGCGAATAACTTTTTACCAGATACTGGAACGATTGAAACCTACCGTTCACCAGGTGGCTTTGGAGTTCGGTTAGATGGGGGAAATGCCTACACTGGAGCGGTTATTACGCCTTACTTTGATTCCTTATTAGTCAAGGCTTGTGTACATGCGTTGACTTTTCCTGATACTGTGGCGAAAATGCGTCGGGTTCTACAGGAATTTCAAATTCGGGGGGTTAAAACTAACATTACCTTTATGGAAAAAGTGTTAGAAAATTCTGAATTTATTAACGGGAAAGCCACTACAACCTTTATTGACCAAACTCCTGAGCTTTTTCAAGCTACAGAGTTGGAAGAAGAGGAAAAAGAACAAGATAGATTCATTGATTATATCAGTGATGTTACAGTAAATGGCTTTCCAGGTGTTAAAGCACGACCAAAATTAGAAATTCCTGAAGTCCACTTTGAAACGGATTTTGTTAGGTTAAATACTACACCAACAGCTAAGGATATCTTGGCCCAAGAAGGCGCTGAAAGCATGGTAGCTTGGATTAAAAATCAAGACAAAGTGCTCCTAACAGACACGACTATGCGGGATGCTCACCAAAGTCTTTTTGCAACACGGATGCGAACAAAAGATATGTTGCCAGCAATTGAAAATTATGAAAAAGCTTTCCCTAAACTTTTCTCGGCTGAAGTTTGGGGAGGTGCGACCTTTGACGTGGCTTATCGTTTCTTGAGTGAAGACCCTTGGAAACGGTTAAAGACGATGCGTAAAAAAATGCCACACACACTCCTACAGATGCTTTTACGGGGGTCTAACGGGGTAGGATATATGAACTATCCTGATAATGTTTTGCAACGCTTCATTGAGAAGGCTGCTGCTGATGGGGTAGATGTTTTCCGAATTTTTGACAGTTTAAACTGGATTGATCAAATGGAAAAACCACTGGCGTTTGCTCGGAAGACAGGTAAGATAGCTGAAGGGGCGATGTGTTACACTGGTGATCTTTTATCGCCAAATGAAACGAAGTACACCTTGGATTACTACCGTCACTTAGCAAAGCAGCTAGTTGATGCTGGGGCACAAATTGTAGCGATTAAAGACATGGCTGGTCTTTTGAAGCCACAAGCAGCCTTTGAATTGGTGGGACAATTAAAGACGGATTTGGATGTGCCGGTTCATGTCCACACCCATGATACGACAGGTAATGGGGTAGCTACTTTGGTGGAAGCAAGCAAAGCTGGTGCTGATATTGTAGACGTTGCTTCTTCGGCCTTGGCAGGAACCACGAGTCAACCAAGTATGGCGTCCTTCTACTATGCTATGGAAGGCAATGTAAGGCAACCAGAGCTAGCAATTGACAATATCGAAAAGATTAACCAATATTGGTCACAAATCAAGCCACTTTACAAAGATTTTTCTAATAATGTGACAGCACCACAAACGGATATTTACCAAACTCAAATGCCGGGGGGACAATACTCTAATTTGCAACAACAAGCGAAATCCTTGGGGATTGACAACTTTGAAGTTGTAAAGAGGAAGTATCAAGAAGTTAACGAGCTTCTCGGTAATATTATTAAGGTAACCCCTAGTTCCAAAGTGGTAGGTGATCTAGCCTTATTTATGTTACAAAATGATCTAAATAAAGAAACTATTTATGAGAAGGGGAAGACAATAGATTTCCCTAAATCAGTGGTAGATTTCTTTGCCGGTGATTTAGGTCAACCGGTAGGTGGTTTTCCAACCGAACTGCAAGCACTGGTCTTAAAAGGTAAACAGCCAATTACGGTCCGGCCAGGTAGTCTAGCACAACCCTACAATTTTGATGAAGGTAAGCGAGAATTAGAAGAATTTTTGAAACGTCCAGCTAGCGAAGAAGAAGTATTATCTTATGCTCTGTACCCTGAAGTATTCAAGACTTATATTACCAACAAGCGGCGTTTTGGCCAAATCCAGCGTCTAGATACGACCACTTTTTATCAAGGAATGCGAGTTGGTGAAACTATGCACTTTGAAATGGGGCCAGGCAAGACTATGTTGATTACTCTGGATTCAATTTCTGAACCTGACGAAAAAGGGATGCGTAATATGTTCTATTCTGTTAACGGTCAAGTCTTACAAGCCACGGTGAAGGATCAAAGCCAAAAAGTTACTGAAAATGCGATTCCTAAGGCAGATTTGAGTGATGAAAGTCAAATCGCAGCTACTTTAAGTGGATCGGTCTTGAAAGTACAAGTTCAAGAAGGTGAAAAGGTCAAGTTAGGCCAAGAATTAATTATTACTGAAGCCATGAAGATGGAAACGGCGATTAAAGCCCCATTTGCTGGGATAGTAAAACGGATTTATGTTAAAAATGGTGATACGTTGGCGAGCCAAGACCTCTTAATGGAAGTTCAAAAGGATTAGGATGTGGAACTTTTGGAAGAATTTGTAGCCCAAAAAAGACGGGGAATCTTTGTTTACTTACAGCATCTCAAGCAAAGTAAGCAGATGCGTCGTTTCGGTGCTATTCAATATGTTTCTCGTAAGATGAAATATGTCTTACTTTATGTAAATGAAGAAGACGTCGAGAAAACCGTAGCGCAACTACGTAAGCTACGTTATGTTAAGGATATCATTTTGTCACCACGTCCAGAGTTGGTGACGGATTTTGAAAAAATGATTGGGACCTTCAAATTAACCGCAGAAGATCAAGAAAAATTTGTAAATAAAGGTGAGAAGAAAGAATCATGAGAGTAATCGCTGGAAAATATGGTGGACGCCGCCTCAAGGCGGTACCGGGGATGCAAACCCGTCCCACAACCGATAAGGTCAAAGAATCAATGTTTAATATTATGGGACCTTATTTTGCGGGTGGGAAGTCGTTAGACTTATTTGCCGGCTCTGGTGGCTTGTCAATCGAAGCTGTTTCCCGCGGAATTGACCACGCAACTCTGATTGACCGTCAATACCAAGCTGTTAAAACGATTAAGGAAAATATCGCCGTTACCAAGGAAGAAGATTGCTTTCAGGTGTTTAAAGGTGATGCTTTTAAGGTCATGGAACGTTTGGCTTTGGCTGGAAAAAGTTATGATTTGGTCTTCTTAGATCCACCTTACAAGAAGCAGCAAATTCTAGTCACCATTGAAAAATTGGTGACCTTAAACTTGTTAAATGAGGATGCAATAATTGTTTGTGAAACCGATGAAGACGCTCATTTACCAGGTGAATTAACCGGTTTTGAATGTTTCAAACAGGTTAATTATGGAATTACCTACTTAACTTATTATCGGTATTTAGGTGGTGAAGTTTAGTGAAAGCTATTTTTCCAGGAAGCTTTGATCCTTTAACTAATGGCCACTTAGATTTAATCAAACGGGCAAGTCAGCTTTATGATCAACTTTTAGTTGTTGTGGGCAATAATACCAGTAAAAAAGCGTGGTTTAGTCCGACAGAAAAACTTGTCTTGTTACAAGAAGCCTGTCAAGGGTTAGATAATGTGTCTATTCAAATTTTACCGGCAGACTTAACCGTAAACTTGGCCCGCGAAGTCGAGGCTCAAGTGATTATACGTGGAGTTCGCAATCACCAGGATTTTGAGTACGAACAAACGATTGCTAACTTAAATAAGAAATTAGCGCCTGAAATCGAAACACTCTTGTTATTTGCAGATGAAAAGTATACGGCCTTATCTTCCTCGATGCTCAAGGAGATTGCCCGTTTTGGGGGTGATATTTCTGAATTAGTGCCTTCCGTGGTTGTTAAAGCCATGCAGGCCAAGCTATCGGGAATGGAAGTTTAATGTAATGGGTTAATTGTAGAATCCTGTGGTCAACCCCTAAATGACAATTTTTAGTCAAGTTTAATCAATCTAAGAATTAAGCCAAAATTCTTAGATTGTTTTTTAATACATTTAAATATTTGAATTGATAAAAAGGGGAAATTTACCCAGAAAAATGCATAAAATAACCCCTTTAAATTATATTTAAAAAATTAAATTTATAGAACCATAAAATTTCGTTAAAGAATTTAATTGGCATATTACGTGGGAAAAATGGTAAAATATAATGTGATGCGTTTTGCGTAGAGAAATCCTTTAGAAAGTGTAGGAGAATATCTAATGGAATTAGAATTTTTAGGAACTGGGGCTGGCTCACCCGCTAAATTTCGGAATGTGACTTCAATTGCTTTGAAACTTCTAGATGAAAGTAATGAAATTTGGCTCTTCGATGTCGGTGAGGGCACCCAACACCAAATTTTAAAAACAACAATTCGGCCACGAAAGGTTGATCGAATTTTCATCACGCACTTACATGGAGATCACTTGTTTGGTTTGCCTGGCTTTTTAAGCAGTCGTTCCTTTCAAGGTGGCGATCAAATGGGGCCACTAACGATTTATGGGCCTAAAGGGGTCAAAGAGTTTGTGCAAACGAGTTTACGCATTTCCCAAAGTAAGTTATCTTACCCCATTAATTATGTTGAATTAGAAGATGAAGGGGTCATTTTAGATACGGACCGTTTCACCGTGGAATTTAAGAATTTAGAACATCGGATTCAAAGTGTCGGTTACCGTGTGGTGGAAAAAGATTATCCTGGCGAACTTTTAGTTGATAAGTTGCGTGCCGACCAAGTTCCTGCCGGCCCGCTTTACGGGCAATTGAAGGCAGGAAAGACTGTGACTCTACCAGACGGCCGTGTTTTGGATGGTAAGGACTACTTAGGTGCAAACAAGAAAGGTCGAATTATTACCATCTTAGGTGATACTCGTCAAGTACCCAATATCGAAACTTTGGCTCAAGATGCCGATATTTTGGTGCATGAAAGTACTTTTGGAAAAGGTGAGGGTAAGTTAGCGCGTAACTACTACCACTCAACTTCCGTTCAAGCCGCAACCGTTGCCCAAAAGGCTGGCGTCAAACAGTTGTTACTGACGCACATTTCTGCTCGGTATGTGGGGCCTTTGGTGCATCGGTTAGAAAAAGATGCTCAAGCGATCTTCGCTAATACCAAGGTGGTACGTGACTTTGATGTTTACCAGGTGCCGTTTCCCAAATAGAAAGGAAAGACAATGACATATCGACAGTTAAAAGATTTGACCAACCGTGTGGCGTTGGTCACTGGAGCTTCAGGGGGCTTGGGCGAACAAATTGCCTATGAATTAGCTCAAAGAGGCGCTATTGTGGTGGCCTGTGCCCGCCGGATGGAACAGTTAGAAAATGTAGTTGCCAATTGCCAGGCCTTATCTGGAAAGTTGGCTTTTGCTTACCAATTAGATGTAAGTAATCCTGAACAAATTGAATCCGTGGTGACCAAGGTGGAGGCTAAAGTCGGTCCAATTGACGTTTTGGTTAATAATGCCGGCTTTGGAATGATGGAAACTGCCTTAGATTTTGACATGAGCATTGCAGAAGAAATGTTTCGGGTCAATGTCTTAGGTCTTATGTATATGACCAAATACACAGCCTTACAGATGGCAAGTCGTCAGCGTGGGGCAATTGTCAACATTGCCTCCATGGCTGGGAAAATTGCCACTCCTAAGGCCAGTGTTTATTCCGCTAGTAAGTTTGCGGTTTTAGGTTATTCCAATGCTTTGCGCTTGGAACTTAAACCCTTAGGAATTTCCGTTTTAACCGTAAATCCAGGACCAATCAAGACACATTTTTTCGACCGAGCTGATCGCTCTGGTAACTACTTGAAAAGTTTGGGGAGTTATGTACTTGACCCGCAAGTGGTGGCCCACAAAATTGTCAAAGCTATTGGGACAAATAAGCGTGAAATCAACCTCCCTAAGAGTATGAATGTCGCACATCATCTCTACCAGGTTTTCCCACATATAGGTGATCATTTAACTGGGGGAGTTTTTAATAAAAAATAACGAGAGGGGATGCTTTGGGTGGAAGCAAAATATACGTGGAAGATAATGTCAGCTAACCAAGACCAAGCCAATGAACTAAGCCGTGAGTTAGGGCTTGATCCTATTATTGCCCAACTATTGGTTGCGCGGGGTTACGAGGATGTAGCTAGTGCGCAGGCCTTTTTAAAGCCGTCACCGGACGGTTTTTACGATCCATTCTTATTACATGACATGGATCAAGCTGTAAAACGGATTCAAATAGCTGCGGAAAAGGGCGAAAAGGTTGTTGTCTATGGGGATTACGATGTTGATGGTTTGACCAGTACGGCCATTGTTTATGAAGTGCTCAAGGAAATGTTGGGGATGGATGTCTCTTACTACATTCCAGACCGTTTTCAAGATGGTTACGGACCTAACCTTGCAGTTTACGAGCGACTGATTGATGAAGGTAACCAGCTAATTATCACTGTGGATAACGGGATTACGGGAAGTCAAGCCGTAGCCTATGCCAAAAGTCGCAACGTTGATGTGATTGTGACTGATCACCACGAATTACCCGCCCAATTGCCTGAGGCTTACGCTGTGGTACACCCTCGTTATCCGGAAAGTGAATATCCGTTTGGTGGCCTGTCTGGGGCCGGGGTGGCTTTCAAATTAGCTTCTGCCCTCTTAGATGAAATTCCGGAAGATTTCTTGGACTTGGCGGCCTTAGGAACTGTCGCGGATTTGGTGGAACTTAAGGATGAAAACCGACTTTTGGTAACTTTTGGGCTTCAAGCTTTAAACTTAGGGCAAAGACCGGGACTGGCTTATCTAGTATCGGAAATGGGTAAACACCTCGGGGACCTGACGGAAAGCGATATTGGCTTTGGTTTGGGTCCGCGCTTAAATGCTCTCGGGCGGATGGGTAATGCTCAAGAAGGAGTCGAATTTCTGACGACTTTAGATGATCAAAGAGCCCAAGAACTAGCTAAGAAGCTGCAAGCCTTGAATACTAAACGGCAAGAAGTCGTGGAACAAATTGAAGCTGAAGCTTTGCAAAATTTGGAAGATAGTCATTTGGTGAACCTGGTGGCTGGTCCTGACTGGAATGAAGGCGTGGTCGGCATTGTGGCTAGTCGCCTGGTGGAAAAGACGGGGAAACCAAGTCTAGTTCTTAGTCTTAAAGATGATATTGCCAAAGGTTCGGGGCGGTCGGTGACAGCCTTTAACCTCTTTGAGGCTTTGGATGGACATCGGGACATCATGGAAAAATTTGGGGGGCACCACATGGCTTGTGGCCTGACAATTAAGGAAGAAAATTTGCCCAAACTTCAAGAAATCTTAGATCAAGCGGCCCAAGCTGTTAACCTCGAGCAGGCTAGGAAGCCTGAATTAACTCTAGCCGGAATTTTACCCTTGGCTAGTGTGAATTTTGAATTGGTGGATAGCCTCAAAGCTTTAGCACCATTTGGAGTAGGTAACGAACAACCCTATTTCGGCTTAACAGATTATCAGGTTCAAAGTACTCGTCAGTTAAGTGAGGGAAAACACCTTAAGCTACAATTGGCGAGTGCAAATCCGCTTAAACCTGCTCAAATGGATGTCATGTTCTTCAAGGTGGCTGACCAAATTGAAGCCATGACCAGTCAGGTTGATCAACTAGAATTTGTCGGTCAATTGGAAATCAACGAATGGCAAGGGCGACGCAGTTTACAAATGTTAGCAACTGATTGGCAAATTGCGACAGAAACGGCCATTAGTCTCAAGGAAGATACTAGCATATCAGAAACTGGGGTGCGCGTCGTAGACGGCCGAATGGCTTCCGGGCAAGATTTACTTGAAATTTTGCAAGCAGGAGGTAATTTTTTGATTTTTGATACTAAATTGCTGGAACGTTCTCGCCAGGTCGTAACGAATAACCAAAGTTTTATGGTGGGCCCCAGTGAAATTGCTCAACTAACAGAGGCTAAAGGAGTGACTTTCGTGGATTGTCCGCCCGATTTAGCTACCTTAAGTGAGGTTTTGGGTCAGTTAAAGTGTCAACAAATTAACCTAATTTTTTATAGTAAGGATAATTTAGCCAATTATCAGTTACCACAGCACGCAGAATTTGGTATGATGTATAAGTACCTGCTCCGGCATGGCGAAATTTATCGTCAAAGTCTAAATCAACACGCCCGAGCGTTGAAGATGTCACGTTCAAGATTAAATTTCATCTTAAACGTGTTTTTTGACGCCGGATTTGTTAAAATAAGACAGGACAGAAATTCTTTTTGGATTGAACCTAGTGAAACCAAAAAAGATTTAATTCAGACCAATGTATATCAACAGCAATTAGCACGGATCAAAGTCCACCAACAATTGCTAGCAAGTACTAGTCAAGACCTAGAAAATTGGGTCTTGGCACAGATGGCGAAATAAAGGAGAAATTTCAATCTATGGCAGTAGATTTACACAATTATGTCGCAAGTATTCCTGATTACCCCGAAAAAGGTGTTGTTTTTCGGGACTTATCCCCATTAATGGCTGATGGCCAAGCTTACAAGCAAGCCACTGACCAAATCGTTCAATTCGCACGGGACAAAGGTGTTGAAATGATTGTGGGACCTGAAGCGCGCGGTTTTATCGTGGGTTGTCCGGTTGCGTATGATTTAGGTGTTGGTTTTGCGCCAGCTCGTAAGAAGGGTAAGTTACCACGGGAAACTGTTAAGGCAGAATATGCTTTAGAGTACGGGACTTCCGAACTTCATATGCACAAAGATGCCGTGAAACCGGGTCAAAAAGTGCTCATCACCGACGACCTTTTGGCTACAGGTGGGACTATTAAAGCCACTATTGATTTAGTAGAAAGCCTCGGGGGAATCGTCGTGGGTTGTGCCTTTTTAATCGAATTAGATGCCTTAAACGGTCGTGACAAGCTTGAAGGCTACGACGTTCTAAGTTTAATGCACTACTAAAATTAGACTCCTTCGAGTCGTAAAAGAAAAAGCTATGTTGTCTAGATTGGCAACATAGCTTTTTAAATTAGAATTTATGGACAGGTCGGGCTAAAAGTAGAAGTATCATCCAAGCACAAAGGCTAAGGGCCAGGCCTAAGTTGAGGTAAGGTGGCCAGTATTTAAGAGTAACGGTATGCTTCCCCTTGCCGATGTCGAAGGCTAAAAAGGTATCTTGAACCTTGTAAGTGTTAACCTGTTTACCATCAACATAGGCTTGCCAACCTTTAGAGTAAGGGATGGTAGTTGTGAAAATTTGGTCATTGTCTAAAATTTTGACTGAACCGGTGAGGTAACGTTGGTTGTATTTCTTAATATGCCAAGCTTGTTTTTGAACTTGCTTAAGCTTGGCGGTAACGGTTTGTTTGTCCAAAGAATAGAGGACAAAGTTGTTCAAGTAGAGATTATTCTTCTTGAGGCGAGCAGTAATGGTAACTTCTTGATTTTTTTGAAGGTTTCCCACGTTAAGAACCACTACATGGCGGAAGGTTTCGTAATGGTTGAGCTTGCGGTTACCTAGATAAAAGTCAACGTAATCACTACTAAGTCCGTTACCTAGGGTTAAGTAGTAAGGATCGTCACTCTTAGGGATGAATTTGAAGATAATTTGGGCATTTTTGCTTTTGTCCAGTCGTGAAATTTTCGCTCCGGTTAGGGTAGTAGCAGTGTTAGTGTTTTGGAAGATAACTTCCGAGAAGTTCTGAGCTTGGAAGTAGGCTGTTGTAGGCCACGCTCCAGTCACAGCATTAAGCCAGCTCGTTTGGTAAGTGATAGGGGCGTTATAGAAAGGTTTGAGTTGCTTCAAGGCTTTATTAGCCCCGTAACCAAGCGAGGTAGCATAAGGGTTTTGATAGATGGCTGTTTGATTTAAATCAGCGACTGGTTTATAATCTTTGAGATTGTAACTTTCAGTCAAAGGGTCGAGGTCAACATGACTATCGTTACTTTGATTACGATCATTTTTTTGGTGGAAGTAGTATTTCATATCCAGCAAACCATCGCTAATTAAGGTGCCATTAGCGTAAGTTACATAATTATCCCCGTCAGGGTTTCCGATTTGACCGAAGAAGTCGGGGATGGCTTTTTCTAAGGCCGAGGAGAAGTAAGCTCCCCCGTTGAAGCCTTGAGCCAGTCCGTCATTTTTCGTTCGAGCATAGGTTTGCCCCGTGCGATATAGGCCGGTATCAAGTTCTTTGAGTTTTCGACTATCTGCTTGGAGGGCCGCGCTAGGTACGCTGTATTCGGCAACACTGAGGTAACTGAGGTTGTTCAAAGAAAAGACGGCGTTAAGCATCATTTCCGTGATCACCACGATATATAAGCAGGCATTACGCTGCTGGCTAGCGCGCCGATTTTCTGGCTGAATTGAAAAAATTAAGAGAACAATCACAGCTAGGAGCGCCGAAAAAATCAAAGTTGTTGTCGTAGCATAGGAGAACTTCTTGAGTTGATCCCAGGTGTAAAGAACAATACCGGCTTCCAGAAAGAAGGCGAGCCAAATTAACATGTAATGTGGCGCAAAGTTTGGCTTAACAAAAGTCTTGGCCGCCAGGTAAATCATCCAAAAGGATAAGAGATAGCTGAAGCGGTAAGGGTACCAGACTGGAAATTGCATTCCGTGCCAAAAAAGGTCTAAGGGTTCAAAGAACATAGAAACCACCAAGAAGACAGAAATTAAAAAGGCACAGATTCTTTCCCGATAACTGAAACGCTTGCTAAAAAAGTAGGTCACAAATAAAAAGAGGACCAAAGATCCGACGAAAATATTGGGGTAACCAGAAGGCATCTGTTTGAAGTTAAAGGATCCTAGCGTTAACTTAGATAAAATTTTCAGGGGGTTATACTCAATTTTAGCGTGGATAACACTCTGGGAGTATTGTCCCTTGCTGGCTTGGAGTGAAAAGAAGGTTGGTAACAAGACCAAGGCCGCACTGGCACCTGCAAGTAAGGAACGACTGGCAAAAAGCCAAAATTGTCGGAAACTATTTTTCAAATTTTGGAAATGCGCGACTTCATAGTAAATAAAGAAGAGCACCAAGAAAATGGCAATCATGTAGCCCATGTAATAGTTGGCAACCAACATTAAGGCTAACCACCAGGCATAGGCTACCCCATGATCGCGGTCTAGTAAGTTTAATAAGCCTAGTATAATTAAAGGTAAAAAGACTAGCGCATCGAGCCACAAGAGATTTAATTGGTTGGCAATCCCCCAGCCCATCAAGGCATAAGAGGTCGCAAAGACCGGTACCAGGATACCACTTTGGATTTGTCTTTGCACTAAAAGGCGACCAAAGGTATAACCAGCCGTGGCGTATTTGAGTAAGGTCAAGACCATGACTCCGGCCATAATGCTTTTGTCTGGGAAAAAGAGTAGGACTAAGTTGAAAGGTGACAACATATAATAAGCCCACTCGCCCAGCATCTCACCTCCGATAGCTTTGGAAAAAGAGTAGAAAAGACCACTGGGGTCATGGAGGATGGTTTGACGATAATATTGGAAGAAGTCGACATATTGTTGACCTAAATCAACAGTTAAGAGACTTTCTTTTCCAAAAGGATACATTTGACGGTAAACAAAATAGCCTAGCATAAGCACCAAAGGCCCCCAAAAGCTCAAAAGGAGCGGGTAATTCCGGCTAAAATATGTACGCAATTTCGACATAAAAACACCTCAAAAAATCATAACATAAAAATTTATTACTTTAAGGATAGCACATTCTTTACTATTTGCGTCCTAAGAATTTCGTAAGAGCGAATTAAGAATTTTAGAGTTTTTTTAAGGGCAAAAGCTATAACACCTGGTGCGGTTTGTGGTAGGATAGTAGAGAGTAAGAAGACTCAAAACATGTTTTGAGAAAGATTGGAGAAAGAACGTGAAATTTTTTACGAACAAACCCAAAGACGGAAGACGCCAAAATCCGAACCGTTCCCACATTCCCTTCCGGCTTAACTTTTTGTTTTTAATTGTCTTCTTGTTATTTGCCGCCTTAATTGGGCAATTGGCCTACCTCCAAATCCTCCATGGAGCCATGTTTGAAAATGAGGTAACAAGTGCGACAACAGAAACAGAGACACAAAATGTGCAACGGGGGCAAATTTATGATGCCACCGGGCGGGTCTTAGTTAGCAATAAGTCCTCTCGCGCCATTGTTTATACTAAGCCCACCCACGTGACGTCCGAGCAGTTGTATGCGATTGCCACAGATTTAACCAAGTATATCACTGTGGATACCGATGATTTGTCTGAATCTTACAAGGTCGATTATTATTTAGTGAAACACGAAAAACAAGTTAATAAGCATATTCCGAGGGCAGATAGTTTGAAGGCTAGTGACTTATATCGGGCTCAAAGTAAATATATTCGTGAGGCCAACCTAGTTGATGACCTCAGTCCTAAGCAAAGAGAAGTAGCCCTTTTGTATGGAAAGATGAATGGCGCTTACTCCTTATCTTCTGTCTATTTGAAGACGTCTGGTGTGACTTCCAAAGAAATGGCTTTGGTTGGTGAGCACCAATCAGAAATGGCTGGTATTAGCGTTGGAACTAGCTGGAAACGTAACTATCCTAATGGTAAGGCAGTTCAATCTGTGATTGGGACGGTGACAAGTGAAAAGTCTGGTTTACCAGATAATTCCTTAAATCAGCTTCTAGCCCAAGGTTATGCCCGTAATGATAGTGTAGGTTCAACCTACATTGAATCCAAGTACGAAAATGTTTTAAAAGGAACCAAAAAGACTATCATGGCTGAAACTCGTAATGGGGAACTCTTAAAAAAGACTACCCAATACGGGGGAAAAAAGGGGGATGATATCGTCTTGACCATCAACTCTAAGTTCCAAAAGGAAGTCCAAGATATTGTTGAAACGCAGGTAAAAAATAACTTGGGAGGCAACCCTTATATGAACGGGGGCTATGCCGTAGTTATGAATCCTTATAACGGGAATATTTTGGCCTTAGCTGGCGCAACCCACAATATTAAAAAAGGGACCGTGACTGAGGATGCTTTAGGGACGATTAATAAATCATTTGTTATGGGATCAGTTGTCAAGGGAGCTATGGTGATGGGGGGCTTGACCTCTGGAGTTATCACACCTAATAATAGTTCCTTAGTTGATTCACCGATTAAGATCGCGGGGACCCCTGCGAAATCATCTTGGTTTAACAAGTCTGGTTCCGCTACGATGCCTTTGACTGCCTCCCAAGCCTTGGCGGTATCCTCGAACGTTTACATGATGAAGTTAGCCATGTTAGAAGCCGGTTTTGACTATCAACCAGGAACGGCTTTGACAATGAGTCCCAAGATTTTCCAAAAATTACGTCAAAACTTTAAGCAGTTTGGCTTGGGGATTAAGACTGGAATAGATATTCCCGGTGAAACTTCGGGCTACGAAGGACCGGGCGGAAAAGCTAATATCGGGAAGGCTTTGGATATGTCCTTTGGGAACTATGATGCCTATACTACGATTCAATTAGCCCAATATGTTGCCATGATTGCTAATGGTGGTTATCGTATCCAACCACATATTCTTCAAGCCATCCGTGAATCTAGCAAGAGTGGGAAGTTAGGTCGCACAGTTTACCAACACGGGCCCAATGTCTTAGGTTCTTATACAGCTAGCAAGGATGAATGGGATGTCGTTAAAAGTGGGCTCTACCAAGTTGTGCACTCTAGTTTGACTTATCGGACAGGTGGGGCTTTAGCAGATATTAAACCGGAAGTTTCGGCCAAAACCGGGACAGCTCAAACTTTTTATGGTCAAAATGAAACAACAACTTTGAGTGCAGTTTCCTATGCACCGTCAGAGAATCCGCAAGTCGTCGTAGTAGTTGCTTATCCGGGGATTAGTGCTGAATCTTCCGGAATCAATACCACCACGGTTAAGCAAATTTATGAAGCTTACTGGAAAGATGTTCAAGATACGAAGAATCTTGATTAAAAAAGATAGACAAGATTGTCTATCTTTTTTTGATACTTGCGAAGATTTATGCTAAAATTGAATAGTTAGTTACTACGTGAAATTAATAATTAGGAGAGAATTTTAATGAAAGACAATACTAGTCAAGAAACAGTTATTGACTTGTCGCAAATTATTAAAGCCCTCAAAGATGATTTAGCCAAAATCATCGCCTGGGCGGTGGCAGGACTCTTAGTCGCTATCGTGGTGGTGACTTTCTTTATTACCCCTAAGTATAGCGCTACGATTGATTTGTTAGTTAACCAAAAGGCCGACAACACTGCGACCCAATATACGGCCCAACAAGCTGACTTGCAAGCTATCAATACATACCAAGATGTTTTGAAAAAGTCGGTGATTTTAACACCCGTTTTAAAACAAGTCCGCAAGACCGATAACTACAAGGGGAACCTTGGGAGTTTACAAAGTTCAGTGACTGTATCCAATACGACCAACTCTCAAGTGGTTTCAGTTACAGTAGAAGATACGAATGCTTATACGGCAGCTGATATTGCTAACACTATTGGAGATGTCTTTACGGAAAAAATTAAGAAGATGATGAAAGTTGACAATGTAACCATTGTTACCAAGGCTAAAGCTAATACCAACGCAACTTTCCCTAATAAGAAGCTTTTTGCAGCGGTAGGTTTAGTTATAGGGGCCTTAATCGGGATGGCCATTGCTGTAATTAAGGAATTAACTAATACCACGGTTAAAGATTCTGACTTCTTAACAGATGATTTAGAATTAGTTAATTTAGGGACAGTTTACCATATGGATAGCGAACGGAACTTATTCAATGTATCCTCAATTAAGGGTAGTGAATACACGAGTTCTAATCGTCGGGTATAAAGGAGTTTATGATGGCGTTTTTTAAGAAAAATAAAGATAAAATCGATAATACCAGTATGGAAAAGGGGGTTAAATTGATCACCGTGGCGGAACCGAACTCTGTCATTACGGAACAATTTAACACCATTCGGACTAACATCCAATTCTCTAGCGTAGATAAATCCTTCAAGACCTTGATGATTACCTCATCATTGATGTCTGAAGGGAAGTCTACTGTTTCGGCTAATGTGGCGGCTTCCTTTGCTAAGCAAGGTTTACGTGTGCTCTTGGTGGATGCAGACTTACGTCGGCCGACGATTGCCTCAACCTTTGGGATTTCTAGTCCCCAAGGTTTAACCAATTACTTGACGGAACAAAACTTTAATATTAATAATATTATCTATGAAACATCTGTGGATAACCTTTTCGTAATGCCTTCGGGTCCTATTCCACCTAATCCATCAGAATTGATTGGTTCTAATAAGATGCAACACTTGGTGGCGGTTTTGGCTGATCAACTAGACTTGGTTATTTTTGATGCCCCACCAGTCTTATCTGTGACGGATGCTCAAATTCTCTCCACTTGTGTGGATGGAACCATCTTGGTGACACGCGCTGAAAGGTCTGAAAAAGATGCAGTGCGCAAAGCAGTTGAATCTATCAAGCATGTTCAAGGCCACATTATTGGTGCTATCTTAAATGATGTGCATGGTAGTGATGGTGCCTACGGTTATGGTTACTACGCCAAGTAAAAAAGACAAAAAAATACTGGTAATAAAGATTAAAAAATGATATAGTATTTATGTTAGAGCCGAAGTTTTTACTTCGTGCGAATTAGTAAGTATAAGGGAGGTCAGAACAGATGCGTAACAACATTACTTTAGAATGTACAGAATGTCACGAACAAACATACCTTACAAATAAGAACAAACGTAACAACCCAGATCGTTTAGAACTTAAGAAGTACTGCCCACGCGATCGTAAGGTTACTTTACACCGTGAAACAAAATAATTAACAGCAGGCTTTGGTCCTGCTTTTTTTATTGATAACAATGAGGTGGTTATATGGAAAAAAAGCAAATTCGGCAAGTCCAACTTCAAAAACTAGGCCAAGCTGCTAACTCTTGGGCTAAAACTGCCCAGGAATTGGATTTATATCAACAGTTACTACAGACGCCGGAATGGCAAGCGGCCCAAAGTGTCGGTTTAGTTTTAAGTGAAAAAGTCGAAATCGATACTAAACCGCTAATTTTAGCAGCGCAAAGCCAGGGCAAAAAGGTCGGTGTGCCGAAAACCTATCCTGATTTTCAGATGGAATTTATTTATTTAGAAAAGACGACGGAAATTATCCGCACTAAATTTGGCGTACTCGAACCTAAGGACGGGCAGATTATTCCTAAAGATCAGTTAGATTTAATTATTGTACCAGGGCTTTTATTTACTAAACAAGGTGATCGAGTTAGTTTTGGAGGAGGCTTTTATGATCGCTACCTCCAAGATTATCCCGGTCATACTATTGCTTTAGCTGAAGATTTACGTTTGACAAACCAAATTATCTGGCCGGTAGAAACCACTGATATACAGATTCACAAAATTTTAACAGTAGGTGATTAGAATGCGACCTAGTAAAACAATTTGGGTGACCCAAAGTTTGATTGTTCTCAATCTTTTAGTTTATTTAGCCGTTTTGATTTTCTCTAACTTTCACCTTTCGACTTTGGCTTTGATTACCGCCGGAGCTAAGTATGGTCCTTCCATCTACCAGGGTCAATGGTGGCGGTTGGTGACTGCCGTTTTCCTGCATGGAAATTTGGAACACCTCTTGATGAATATGTTGACCCTTTATTTTATGGGGGGCTATATCGAACGTTTCTTTGGACACATCAAAATGTTAGCCCTTTATTTTATCGGCGGAATTGCCGGCAACATTGCGAGTTTGTCTTTTAGTCCGTTGACCGTGTCAGTGGGGGCTAGCGGGGCGGTTTTTGCCTTATTTGGGGCCTTTCTCATGTATGGTCAGTTTCATCGTGATAATGGACCACTATGGTCTTTGACCCGCCAGTTTGGACTTTTGATACTCTTGAACTTTATCTTCATCGGAGCCAATATCGACTGGCAAGCCCATCTAGGTGGTTTATTGGCCGGATACCTGACGGCTTATGTTTTATCATATCCTGACTTGATAAGTAATTGTCCCCCTAAAAATCAGCGTATACTTGCCGGACTTGTACTAATAATAATTTATCTACTTTTGTACATCAAAGGTTTAAATTATTGAGAAAATCCAGTATAATTGAGAGGTGACGTGTTCATGAAGGACTTGTATGATGTACAGCAATTGCTGAAAAGTTTTGGAATTTTTGTTTATGTTGGCAAAAGAATGTGGGATATTGAATTGATTGCCTTAGAACTCGACCACTTACATGATTCTCAGGTGATTGATGATCAAACTTTTGTGACGGCCAAGATGATTTTGGCGCGTGAACACCGCAAAGAAGAACAGCGTGAGAAACGCAAGTAAAAGATAATAAGGAGTAAATAGCTGATGGATAAGAAGTTAATTGGGGTTGACCTTGGTGGGACAACTATTAAATTTGCCATTTTGACAGAAAATGGTGACATTCAACAAAAGTGGAGTGTTGAAACAAATATCTTAGATGAAGGTAGCCACATCGTGCCTGATATCGTAGCTTCCATTAACCATCACCTTGACCTCTACAAGATGGACAAGGACCAATTTATCGGAATCGGGATGGGGACTCCCGGGACGGTTGACGTGGAAAAAGGGACGGTCGTTGGGGCCTACAACTTGAACTGGAAGACCCTCCAAAATGTTAAAGCCGAAATTGAAGCTGGCACAGGCATTAAATTTGCGGTTGACAACGATGCCAACTCAGCTGCTTTAGGTGAAAGCTGGAAGGGTGCTGGTGACAATGCCAAAGAAGTAGTCTTTGTAACCTTAGGGACTGGTGTTGGTGGCGGGGTTGTCACTGACGGAAAATTAGTCCACGGGATGGGTGCCGGTGGTGAAATCGGCCACATTAATGTTCACCCAGGTGGTTTCGAATGTACTTGTGGAAACAAAGGTTGTTTAGAAACTTATGCTTCCGCAACCGGGGTGGTCCGGGTAGCGCGTGCGATGGCGGAAGAATTCGCTGGTAAATCCCACCTTAAAGAAGCTGTCGACAACGGTGAAGAAGTAACTTCAAAATTAGTCTTCGATTTGGCTAAGGATGGAGACAAGTTAGCGGATATGGTTGTTGACCGTGTATGTTACTACTTAGGTTTAGCTGCGGCTAACTTAGGTTCAACCTTAAACCCTCAATACATTGTTATCGGGGGTGGGGTATCTGCGGCAGGTCGTTTCTTATTAGACCGTGTAGATAAGTATTTCCAAGAATTTGCCTTCCCGACGGTACGGACTTCAACAACTTTGAAGTTGGCTGAATTAGGAAATGATGCTGGGGTTATTGGAGCCGCTTCATTAGCCTTACAATTTAAGTAAAAAAGTTTATTAAGCAAAGGGAGGTGGAATTGTGTTTGCAGCAATTTCAACAATAACGGCCCTAACGATTGTCTTATGGTTAATTTTAGCTTGGATTATCGGAGTCCAAATTTACAATTGGTTGGTCGGTCGTAAAGTTTCAAAAGTGGTAGAAAACGAAGAGTTCAAGGCGGGTTTACGCAAAGGTCAAGTTGTCGACATCCGTGAAAGTGCCGATTTTGAAGCTGGTCATATTTTAGGGGCGCGCAGCATGCCGTATAGCCAATTTGCCCTTTATGAAAATGCCTTACGCAAGGATAAGCCGGTTTATATTTACGATCAAAACCGCTCCCTTTGCGTTCGAATTGCTAAGCGTCTTTATAAAAAAGGTTTCAATGAAATCTACATTTTAAAAGGTGGCTATGCCAAGTGGGATGGCAAGACCAAAAAAGCTAAATACTAAACTGAAAGTCAGGATGAGCCTATCTTGGCTTTTTTGGTTATCATTGGTAATTAAACAAAGCCAGACTTCACAAATGAGTCTGGCTTTGTCTAGTTTTTTAACCTTGGTGAGCGGAGCGGCTCTTGCGTAAGGCACGCCGCCGGTGTTGGTCTAAGATTTCTTCTCTTTCTTCAATTGGTTCAACCACTGACTTTTTGAATGCGTAAAGGCAACCAGCTAAAGTCCCGAGTGTAGCTGCTACACCGAAAAGAGCACCACGAGTAAAGTTTTTCATACTTTTTTCCTCCTTCGAGTTATTACTTTTATTATAAAACGATTCCACCTTGAATAGCTAGAGAAAACCGTTAATTTTTCCCAAAGATTTCTGCCCAAAAAGCTAGAAAAATGCTACAATAAGTAACGATTATATCCACTGAGAAAGGAAAGAAAAATTGAAACAAAAAATTGTTTTAATCGTGGGCCCAACCGCCGTGGGGAAGACGGCCTTATCTTTGAAATTGGCCAGGCATTTCTCTGGCCAAATTATTTCCGGCGACTCCATGCAGGTTTACCGCGGTTTAGATATTGGCACAGCTAAGGCTACTCCCGCCGAACAAGCTCAGGTCCAACACTATCTTATCGACTGTCAGGAGATTGACCAACGTTGGTCGGTGGCCGATTTTATCCAAGCGACAGAAGAACTAACGGCTCAAATTAGTCAAGCCGGCGACTTGCCTCTCTTAGTTGGGGGGACGGGTTTTTATCTCCAGGCGTTACTAGATGGTTACCAACTCGGTGGTGATAAATTCGACCAAACGGACCTGGCTTATCGTGAAAAATGGCAGGCTTTCGCTGAAGAAAAGGGCAGTCAAGCTCTTTGGGACAAACTCGATGAAATCGATCCACAAGCTGCCGCTAAGATACCGGTGCGCAACCGCAGTCGGATTATTCGGGCGTTGGAAGTCTATGAAAAGACCGGGCAACGCTTTTCAGACCAAGCAGACCAACCCAATCCTCACTTTGAGGCATTTATTATCGGACTTAATACTGATCGCGCCTTACTTTATGAGCGCATCAATCAAAGAGTGGATCAGATGTTTGCAGCAGGTCTCCTGGAAGAAGCTCGGAGACTTTACGAAGCGGGGGGCTTAGCCTTGCCTGCTGGTAAGGGAATTGGCTACAAGGAACTGTATCCTTATTTTGAAGGTCACATCAGCTTAGAAGAAGCCAAGGCGGACATCAAACAAAATTCTCGCCGTTATGCCAAGCGACAATTGACTTGGTTTAGAAACAAGATGCAGGTTAACTGGTATGACCTGGTCTTACACCCAGAAGATGAAAATAAAATTATTAAGGATTTAACGGCTTGGTTAAATCCAAAGGAAGGATAATATGCAAACAATTAGTTGGAAACAAGATTTACCCCAAGAATTACAAGTTAAGGTGGCGGAAGTCGAAAACCAAATCGCACCGCGCTTAGAAGAAATGGACCAAGTGGCCCTCTATAACCAACAACGTGTCCTCCGTCTCTTTCGCAAACACCGTGTATCAGAAGAAGACTTAGTTGGCTCGACGGGGTATGGTTACGATGATATAGGTCGCGAAAAGATTGAAAAAATCTACGCAGACTATTTTAAGACGGAAGATGCCTATGTGCGGCCGCAAATGGTATCAGGGACCCACGCCATTCATACGGCCTTTTACACGACCTTACGCCCTGGTGACACTCTTTACTACTTAACGGGAACACCTTATGACACCATCCAAGAAGTTATCGGGATTGCCGGCGATAATCCTGGGACGATGAAGGAATTTGGAATTAATTTCAAGGCCACCGAATTACTAGATAATGGTCAAGTAGACTATGAGAATGCCCGTAAGGTTTTGGAAACAGACCAATCCATAAAAATGGTCGCTATTCAACGTTCCCGTGGTTACTCCACTCGTGATAGTTTTGTGGTGGCTGAAGTTGCCAAGATGATTAAGTTCGTTAAGGAGATTAACCCCAATTTGGTAGTCTTCATTGACAATTGCTATGGTGAATTTACTGAATACGAAGAACCAACCTTTTATGGGGCTGATCTCATGGCTGGTTCTCTCTTTAAAAATGCCGGGGCTGGTATTGCCAAAGGGGGAGCATTCCTAGTTGGACGGGCGGACTTGATTCAAGCCGCCGCCGCGCGTTTAGTGGCTCCTGGGGTTGGTAAGGGCGAAGGTCCAACTTGGGGTTACATGCGTGATATCTACCAAGGTTTCTTTATGGCGCCACATACCACTGTACAGGCTATTAAGGGGTCCATTTACACAGCTGCGCTTTTAGAAAAGGTCGGCATGGAAGTCTCACCAGCCTGGGATGCGCCACGGACAGATTTGGTACAAACGGTAATTTTTCACGAGCGTGACGCTATGATTAATTTCTGTGCGGCCATCCAACACTACTCAGCGATGAACTCCTACGTTGATCCGGTACCGTCCTTTATGGAAGGTTATGAAGACGAAATCATTATGGCTTCGGGGAGTTTTATTGAAGGTTCTACGGTCGAATTATCTTCCGACGGTCCTTTGCGTGAACCATTTGCCCTTTATATTCAGGGGGGCTTATCGTACGAACATGTGAAATTAGCCATTACCAACGCCGTGAACGAAACATTTTATACTATGTAAGAAAACGTTACATGAAACGCTTGACAAGTATTGGTCTGCTTGTTATGATAAGCATGTAATTCAGTAAGGAGTGCAGATATGAAGGAAAAAGAGCTTCGACGCTCACAGGCTGTCTTACCCATTGGTACAGTAATGAAATTGACGGACCTTAGTGCGCGTCAGATTCGTTATTATGAAGAACAAGGTTTGGTGGTTCCCCCTAGAAGTGAGGGTAACCGTCGCATGTATTCATTGAACGATATTGATAAATTGTTAGAAATCAAGGATTACCTGGCTGAAGGCATCAATATGGCGGGCATTAAGGAAATCTATGCCCAAGAAGCTGCCAAAAAGGCAAAGCTTCAAGAAGAAGCTAAAAACCGGGTGATGACGGATGCTGAAATGCGTCGCGTTTTGCAAAAAGAGTTTATTAATGTTAGTGGGTTGGGCAAGCCAACGACTTTTCCGCATAATCAACATCTCTAAGTCAACTTATTACGCAAGGAGCAATTATAATGGCAAAGAAAGTTTTTACTAAGGACGAGATTCGTCAAGATGTTAAGGAGAAACATGTTAAATTCCTACGGTTAATGTTTACTGACCTTTATGGAACGATTAAAAATGTGGAAGTACCTATCAGTCAATTAGACAAGGTCTTGGATAACAAAATGATGTTTGATGGTTCTTCGATTGACGGTTTTGTTCGGATTGAAGAAAGTGATATGTGGTTATACCCTGATCTTTCCACATGGATGATTTTCCCATGGGGAAACGAACATGGAACAGTGGCGCGCTTAATTTGTGAAGTTTACAATGCGGATCGCACACCGTTTTATGGGGATCCGCGGAATAACTTAATCCGTATTTTAGATGAAATGAAAGAATTAGGTTTCACGGACTTTAATATCGGACCTGAACCAGAATTCTTCTTATTTAAGATGGATGAAACTACCGGTCGTCCAACGACCCACTTAAATGACAAGGGGAGCTATTTTGACTTGGCTCCGATTGACTTGGGAGAAAACTGCCGGCGTGATATCGTCTTAGAATTAGAAAAACTTGGCTTTGATGTGGAAGCTTCCCACCACGAAGTCGCTCCTGGCCAACATGAAGTTGACTTTAAATATGCAGACGCCTTGACTGCATGTGACAATATCCAAACCTTTAAATTGGTTGTGAAAACTGTGGCGCGTAAGCACGGTTTACATGCAACCTTTATGCCCAAACCTTTGGAAAGAATCAATGGTTCTGGGATGCACTTAAATATGTCCTTATTTAATAAGGACGGTAATGCTTTCTTTGATGAAAATGGCGACGAACAATTATCAGATAATGCCCGTCATTTCTTAGCAGGGGTGTTGAAGCACGCCCGTAGTTACACAGCTTTGATGAATCCATTGGTGAACTCCTACAAGCGTTTAGTGCCTGGCTACGAAGCACCAGTTTACGTAGCTTGGTCTGGTCACAACCGTTCTCCATTAGTGCGGGTTCCTGTTGCTCGTGGTGCTTCTACCCGTTTGGAATTACGTTCCGTAGATCCATCTGCTAACCCATACTTAGCTGTGGCCGCTGTTTTAGCCGCTGGGTTAGATGGGTTAAAGAACAAATTAGAAGCACCATCACCGGTAGACCGCAACATCTACTCCATGACTCAAGAAGAACGGGAAGCCAACAACATTGCCGACTTGCCATCAACCTTACACAATGCCTTAAAGGAATTGCGTACTGATGATGTGATTAAGGAAGCTATGGGGCCTCACTTGTACTCGAACTTTATGGAAGCTAAGCGTCTGGAGTGGGATGCTTATCGGTTAGAAGTTTCCCAATGGGAACTTGACCAATATCTCGAAATGTACTAAAAGTAATGGAAACCTAGTCGTAACATGACGACTAGGTTTTTTTGTGCAAAAAATTGACTTTTTTGTCAAAAAATAATTTTTTTTGCGTATTTAATATATAGAGGGGGTGTTTTAATGGAAGAACTCAAAAGTAAAATTTGGGAATTTTGGCAAGCTAAGAAGTTACCGCTAATCTTAGGACTCAGTGCTATTTTCTTAGTTGGCGGATGGTTTTATCTGATTCGGAGCCCTGCGGAGAGCACGGATTATAGTCTCGCTTCAGCACAGACTGAGACATGGGGTGCTAGCGCAGAAACTAGCGTGTCAAGTTTGTCTTCAAATTCCGCTTTTCCTGTTAGTAGTGAGGTGACAGAAAGGAAAATGATTTATGTTGACGTGAAGGGGGCGGTTAAAAAGCCTGGTGTTTATAGGCTTTCGAATCTGGCTCGAGTGAGTGACGCGGTAGCCAAAGCTGGCGGGGCTACGAAGGACGCATGGTTAGATCAAGTAAATTTAGCCTATCATTTAGAAGATGAGATGTTGATTTATGTACCGACTAATGGGCAAACGGATTTGCCGGATTCGCAGGCCTTAGTGGGGCAAAATCAAGCTAATTTAGCGACAAGTAATACGGATAAAAGTAGTAATGCTAGTGATCAAACAGGTGATAAGATTAATTTGAATACTGCAAGTAAGGAACAATTAATGACTTTAAGTGGCATTGGTGATAAAAGAGCTGATGATATTATTGCTTATCGGCAAGAAAACGGGGGCTTTAAGAGCCTGGAAGATTTACAAAATGTGAGTGGTATCGGTGAAAAAACCTATGCGAAATTGGCCTCACAATTAGTAATCTAAGGGAAGTATGTTATACTTAGAAAAAACGGGGTGAAAATAATGCAAGAAAGAATTCCTTGGAATCAATATTTTATGCTACAGGCCAGTATTTTATCCATGCGCAGTACCTGTCAACGTTTAGCCGTAGGGGCGATTTTGGTACGTGACCAAAGAGTAATTGCTGGTGGCTACAATGGGGCGGTTTCGGGTGATGACCACTGTATTGATGTGGGGTGTTACATGGTAGATGGTCACTGTCAAAGAACCATCCATGCTGAAATGAACGCCGTTTTACAGTGTGCTAAGTTTGGAATTCCTACTAACGGGGCCGAAGTTTACGTGACAGATTTTCCTTGTTTGCAATGTACCAAGATGCTCTTACAAGCCGGAATTACCAAAATCCACTATTTAAGAAATTATCACAATGATTCTTACGCAATGCAGTTATTACAAAAGAAAAAGGTAACTGTGCAACAAGTTAAAATTGATGACCAATATCTAGAAGATGTTGGTCAGATTACCCAAGAAAATTAGGTAAACTAGATGCGCTGTTTTTTTAGCGCAGTTACCGCAATTATTACCTGTTTTTTCGTGATTAAGCCCCACCTCTTAATCGGGGTGATTGCCTTATTGTGGGGATTACGCGTGTTAGCTACTCGTGATAAAAAAATCATTTTGCTAGTTACGGTGACCGCTGTGGTCTTTTTAGGTGTAGGCTGGCAAGAAAAACGAACCGTTCAAAGTCAAACACCACGGGAAGTCCAAAAGTGCCAGGGAACCATTCGGGTCTATGCCGATGGGGTCAAAGTTAACGGTGACTTAGCGACTTTTACGGGGGTTTGGTTAGAGAAAAAACAAAAGGTGCAACTGTACCTTTACTTGAAACAAAAATCCCAGCAGTTAGCATTAAAGAAACTAGCTAAAGGTGGGAGGTACGCTTTTACTGGTCAAGTCCAAGCTTTTAGCCCTCCTACCAATGAAAATCAATTCGATTATCAATTTTTTATGCGTAGTAAGCAAACGTATCTTAGTTTACGGGCGGATAAATTGAGACGGGTGGGTGATTTAAAGGAAAGGGGATTAACGTTAGCCACCATCCATGCTTGGCGACAAAAGAGTGCCTTGGCTTTACAAAAGCTACCGCAACCCCTGAGTTCCTTTGCTCAGTTGCTCTTAATTGGGAGTAGTGAGGTTGAATTTCAGACCACCCTTAATCAAATCAAGAAATTGGGACTTTTGTATCTCTTTTGTCTTTCTGGGATGCATGTTTTTTACGTGGTAGGGTTCTTGCGCACTCTAGCGAAATTTTTCCGGCTAAAGCCAGGGTTAGAAAATCTCCTATTAGTCGTGATGTTGCCTTTTTACGCTTTGTTAGCGGGAGCTTCAACTAGTCTTTTAAGAGCAGTGGGGATGGTATGGTTCCGGAGTTTAAGTCAGCTGGGATCTAGAAAATTATCACGGCTAGAAGCCTGGAGCTTAGTTGGTTTGCTAACTTGTCTTTGGCGTCCATTAAGTGTCTTTAATCTAGGAGCCCAAATGAGTTATCTTCTAACTTTACTATTAATTGTGGTCCCTGATAAAGTGGCCTGGCGGCAAAATTTAATGCTTAACTTATTTTCGATTCCCTTACTCTTATATAGTAGCTATCAATATAGTTTGTGGACAATTTTGTTGAGTTGGTTATTTGGACCGCTGTTTACCTACGGAATCTTACCGACAGTGCTCTTGGGAACTTTTCTACAACCAATACGCTCCTTTAGTAATCGTCTTTTGTGGGCTTTATGTCAATTATTTGCCAGATTAGATCAGCATGCGGGGTTAGTGACCTATGGTAAGCCTGCCTTAATTAGTGTTTGCCTTGTCCTGTTCATGCTGCTATTATTAAAAGTGCATCCTCATAAGCACTATTATCGCTGGTGCATACTTCTAGTTGTGAGTTTAAACTTTATGTGGTTGCACTATCCTTGGCACGGAGAAATTGTTTACTTTGATATTGGTCAAGGTGATTGTACTTTGATACGCACAGCTCGTAATCGGCAAGTTATTTTAGTCGATACCGGTGGTAAGGTGTCTTTTCAAAAAGAAACTTGGCAGACCCGGCAAAGTAAAACCAATGGTCAAACTGTAGTGGCTAATTATTTGTTGAGTAAAGGAATCAATCATATCGATGATTTAATTTTAACTCATCAGGACACTGATCATGTAGGGAACTTTCCTAGTATCAGCCAAGAAATCAAGGTGAAGCAAGTTTGGATTCCGGCTGGTATGGAGCAGAGCTCTTCTTTTCAGCGGCGCTTAGTGGCCAGTCGGATTCAGCCTACACAAGTCAAAGGTATCACGACTCAGCATCATTCTGGGTGGCCGGCTAATTTATCCTTATTACATCCTTTCCAACCAGGTAAAGGGAGTAATGAAGACTCTATTGCCTTTATTTACCGCTATTATGGGATTAATTGCTGGTTTTCTGGTGATTTAGACCGTAATGGTGAAAAGCAAATTTTACAGCAGCATCCTACTTTACGGGCCCAGATTTTAAAAACTGGTCACCATGGGAGTAAGACTGCTACAGATCCGAGTTTAGTTGCGGCTTTGCAACCTAAATTAGCGGTCATTTCGGCTGGCCGGAATAATCGTTATGGTCACCCCAACCAAGAAACCTTGGCAACTTTAAAAAATTATGGGGTGCCTTACTTAAATACTGCTCATAGCGGAATGATTAGTTTACGAATAGTAAAGGGTCGACCACAAGTAAGCACTTATATAAAGTAATGAATAAGTAGAAAAATTGAAGGAGGCTTTTGATGAAAGTTTGGGAATTAGCATCAGTGTTGCCAAAAGGTTCCTTGGCACCGGTGTATTTAATCTTAGGCCAAGAAGAATACTTGGCGCAAAGGGCCTATCAACTATTAATGCAGACTATCCCGGAAGAAGAACAAGATTTAAATATCGGTCAATACGACATGGAAGTTACACCGCTTTCTGAGGCAGTCAACGATGCCATGTCCATTCCTTTTTTTGGGGAACGCCGGCTCGTCTTTATTAACCGACCTTATTTTTTGACCGGGGAAAATAAAAAGGTTCCTTTTGAACAAGATATTGACAGTTTAGTCAAGTACTTACAACAACCAGAAGAGACCACAACTCTAGTCATTATGGCACCTTATGCGAAATTAGATGAGCGTAAAAAGGTTACTAAGGTTTTAAAAAAGCAAGCTGTCTTGATTGATGTTAATCCTTTACAAGAAAATGAAGTACGGAACTATTTGGATAATGAATTAATGCAAGCTGGTTATCAGATGCAACCGGTCGCTTTTCAAAGTCTCTTAGAAAGAACTGATGCTAAATTATCTTTGATTATGGCCGAGTTGCCTAAATTATTCTTGTTAGCCCAGGACGATAAGCTTATCACCCAGGATCAAGTTGAACGGATGGTCAGCCGCTCTCTCGAGCAAACTGTCTTTGACTTGGTAGAATTTGTCTTGCAAAAGCGCCTACAAGATGCTTTGACTCTATATCATGATTTGCTTTTACAAAAGGAAGAACCGCTCAAAATTAATGCAATTTTATTGGGACAATTTCGACTATTACTGCAGACGGCCGTTTTAAAGCGGAGTAATTATGACCAAGGTAGTATTGCTTCTTCCTTAAAAGTCCACCCATATCGGGTTAGTCTTGCCTTAAAAAAACTTCGCTACTTTCGAGTAGGAGATTTAAAACGGGCTTATTTAGGTTTAGTTGGTATTGAAGAACAGTTGAAATCAACTAATCAAGATCCAGAATTACTATTCCAACTGTTCTTATTAAAATACACCAATCAAAAGCAAAGCGCATAAAAAATCCCTTGCCCAACGGCAAGGGATTTTTAAGCTTATTATTTAGCTAAGCGAGCAGCCATGCGTGACTTGTCACGAGCAGCCTTGTTAGCCTTGATTAAACCTTTTGATTGTGCTTTATCAACAGCTGATACGGCTTGGTTGAATAATTCTTCAACGTTGTCGGCACCTGCAGTTTTAGCTTTTTCGAATTTCTTGATAGCAGTACGCATTTTGCTTAATTGAGCAGAATTCTTAGCGTTAGCTTTTTCGTTTGTGCGTACACGTTCGATAGCTGATTTGATGATTGGCATTAATTTCACCTCCAAGTTATGATTCCATTTTCGGTCTCACATAATTTCAACATAAATCATTATACAAGAGGCCCGCAAACATTGCAATAAAAAAATTCGGGAACTGTCAAGAAAATTTCCTTGACAGTAATTGTATAAAAAAGTTCTTGCATTTAAAGTGGAAAAACGTTACACTAAACTGGTATTAAAAATACAAACCATTAACTTAGTTTAACGACGACACCGACGTTTTACCCGGTTGATGGCAATTATTTATTTGAAAGGTGGATTTCCCATAATGGAAAACATGACTAAAACAGAAATTATGCAAAAATACGCACGTCACGAAGGCGACACAGGTTCAGCTGAAGTTCAAATCGCTGTCTTGACTGCAGATATCAACAAGTTGAACGAACACATTCGTCAACACAAGAAAGACCACGCTTCACAACGTGGTTTGATGAAGAAAATCGGTCACCGTCGTAACTTGTTAGCTTACTTACGTAAGACTGACGTACAACGTTACCGTGAATTAATTAAGAGCTTAGGCTTACGTCGTTAATTCACTGGGAGGGACTTTCCTTTAGGGAAGGTTCCTCTTTTTTTGTGATAAAATCGAAAAATCAGCCAAACTATGATATAATTAATACTCAATGTAACAGTTAAAAAATAGGGTGCTTTGAAAGGTCACACAAACGATTAGAAGGTTTCTTCAATTACTCGCTCATTACCGTCAAAATGACGGGAAGTTGATTTAATGCTTCTTTGTTTAAGGGGACTTTTAAAGTATTCCCATGAGGAAAGGTTGATAATATGGATTTTACACAAGCCAAGGTCGTTACCGCAATGGTAACGCCATTTGATGATGATAATCAGGTGAGTTTTTCCCGATTAGAAAAATTAATTAATTATTTGATTGCCACAGGCAGTCAAGGAATCTTAGTTAATGGGACAACAGGTGAAGGCCCCACCTTAAGTCACGCTGAAAAGATAGCTTTGATTGAAGCAACGGTCAAGTACGTTGCAGGACGGGTTCCGGTGATGGTTGGAACGGGGAGTAATGCTACGGCGCAAACGCTCGAATTTACCCATGAAGTAAGTCAAATTTCTGGGGTTGACGCAGTTTTAGTTGTGGTACCTTACTACAATAAACCTAACCAAGCCGGCATGTTAGCTCATTTTACTGCAGTAGCTGATGCAAGTAACTTGCCAGTCTTTATTTATAATATTCCTGGTCGGACTGGAGTTAAGATGGAAGTTGAAACGGTCGTTACTTTGGCCAAGCATCCTCGAATCGCGGGGATTAAGAGTTGTACAGGGGTAGAGGATTTAGCCTTGTTGGTAGAAGAAACGCCAGCAGATTTTCTTGTTTACTCGGGTGAAGATGCAGAAAGTTTAGCAGCAGCGGCGATTGGTGCACAAGGAATCATTTCCGTGGCGAGTCATATATATGGCTCTGAAATGGTGCAAATGTATGCAGCTTATGCCGCAAGGGAAAATGAGGTAGCGGCGCGTTTAATGCGGCAATTAACACCGAAAATGAAGTTGCTTTTCTCATATCCGTCACCAACACCGGTAAAAGCAGTCTTAAATCGATTGGAAATACCAGTGGGGAAAACACGTTTGCCTTTAGTAGATTTGACGGATGAACAAGCACAAAAGTTGATGCTTGACTTAGGATTATAAGAGGAAGTAAAATGAGCACAATAAAAATTGTCCCACTTGGCGGGGTGCGAGAAAACGCCAAGAACATGTATGCCGTCGAAATTGACGACCGAATTTTCATCTTAGATTGCGGGTTAAAATACCCTGAAAACGAACTTTTAGGGATTGATATTGTGATTCCTGATTTTGAATACTTGAAGCAAAATAAACGTCGTATTGTCGGGGTTTTCTTAACGCACGGCCACGCCGATGCTATTGGGGCCTTACCATACTTTGTTTCAGAGTTTAACGTTCCAGTCTTTGGTTCTGAATTAACTTTAGCTTTGGCCAAAATTTACTGTGAAAATGAAGGACTAACTAAGAAGTTCGGAGATTTTCATGTGATTAATGCGGAAACTGAGATTGAATTTGGTGATGTGATTGTTTCTTTCTTTAAGACGAGCCATTCGATTCCTGAATCCTTAGGGATTGTTTTGAAGACAGACGAAGGTAACATTGTTTACACTGGTGACTTTAAGTTTGACCAAACTGCGGCAAAGGGTTACCAAACTGACTTAGGGCGCTTAGCCCAAATTGGTCAAGAAGGCGTGTTAGCGCTTTTGTCTGATTCTGCCAACGCTGATAACCCGACCGAAATTGCTAATGAACAAGAAGTTTACAATTTCATTAGTGAAACTTTCGAATACCGTCCAGGACGAATCGTAGTCGCCTGTGTCGCTTCCAATATTTTGCGGGTGCAACAAATTTTAAATGCAGCTGCGGAAAATGAACGTAAGGTGGCTTTAACCGGGCATGATATCGAAAAGATTGTGCGTACAGCTATGCAAAGAAAGAAACTAACTTTGCCAAGCGATGATTTATTGATTGATATTAATAAGATTGATGACTACGCGGATGATGAATTGGTAATCTTGGAGACTGGTCGTTCGGGTGAACCACTCAAATCTTTACAGAAAATGGCTTTGGGTCGTCACCGTTATGTCAACTTACATGAAGGCGACCAAGTTTTGATTACGACCACGCCATCGCATGCCATGGATACCGCCATGGCTCGAACACGGGACTTAATTTACCGCTCTGGGGCCGATGTGCGTTCGATTTCCGAAGAATTCAATACTTCTGGTCACGCTAGTCGTAATGATTTACAGTTACTGATGAACTTGTTGAAGCCAGAATATGTCTTTCCAATTCAAGGGGAATATCGTTTGATGGCGGCTAATGGTCGTCACGCTCAAGAATTGGGAATTCCAGCCGAAAATGTTTTTCTCCTAAACAAGGGAGATGTGGCCGAATATACTAATGGCAAGATGTTAGTCGCTTCTTCCGTTGAAGTCGGGGATACAATGATTGACGGAATTGGGGTCGGTGATATTGGTAATATTGTTTTACGGGACCGGAAGATTCTTTCAGAAGATGGAATTTTTGTGGCTGTGGTAACCATCGATCGACGCAAAAAGAAGATTGTTGATACACCTAAATTGACTTCAAGAGGCTTTGTTTATGTGAAAACTAGTCGTGATCTAATGACGGAAGCCAGTGAAATTGTCAAAAAAGCTGTGCAATCTAATTTAGATAACAAGGAATTTGATTGGTCTCACTTAAAGCAGGATGTACGTGAGCAATTGAACCGGTTCTTATATGAACAAACTAAACGGCGTCCAGTAATCTTGCCAGTCATTATGGAAATTAACCAGTACCGTAACTTTGGCAAGAAAAATAGCAAGAATAACTTGGAAAGTAAGAAAAATTCCAAGATAAAAGCTAGCAAAAAAAGTATGAAAAAATCAGCCAAAGATAAAAATAAACAAGTTAAGCCCAACCGAAGTGTTAATAAGCGGGTTTAAAGTAAGTAGCTCCTAACTCAGGAGCTATTTTAAATTGGAGGAAAAAATGGATGGATTGAACGCTCGAGCCCAGGCA
This sequence comes from Ligilactobacillus equi DSM 15833 = JCM 10991, assembly GCF_001435735.1. Classification (NCBI taxonomy): domain Bacteria; kingdom Bacillati; phylum Bacillota; class Bacilli; order Lactobacillales; family Lactobacillaceae; genus Ligilactobacillus; species Ligilactobacillus equi. The sequence goes on along the minus strand of NZ_AZFH01000001.1, from coordinate 46,072 downwards.
GCTTTGAAAGCCCAAAATTATCTACAAGCCAGTCAATTATATGCGGAACTCTATGCTAAGAAGCCCAGTTTTCGCCATAACTACCAGTTGATGGAGAGTCTTTATTTGGCTCAAGAGTATGCCCAGGCCTTTGAAATTAGTCAAGAACGCCTACAGGATTATTTGGCGGATAATGAGTTTTTGCCACGCTTTTTGAAGGTGGCAGTCGCTGCCCAACGGAATCTTTGGTTAGATATTTTATTCGCTAGTCTTAAACCTTATTTAACAGCTACTGAAGAAAGTATGTGGCAAAAAACAGTGGCTCGAAGTCGGGGTGAATTTTCTGCATCCTATCAAAGTCAACATACTACAGTGATGAAGCAACTACAATATTTGGGAGCGGAAGATATCTTTGAACAACGTGCAAGTTTACAAGCTGCGCAAAAATTAACAGGGAGCGAATTTATTGAAGCAACAAAAGGTGCACTTAGCGATTGCAACGTGGCTACCTTAATCCGGATTGAGATTTTACGTAGCTTGGTTGAACTGCAAAGTAAGCAATCAGTTAAATTTTTAACCGTGACGGGCGGCGAAAGTGAGCTGCTACCGGCAGAACTCCCTATGTTGGAGGGAATTTCTGATTATCAAGCTTTAGCCCAGCAAATTCAAAGTAGGCTTAGTCAAAAAGGTCAGAACTATCTTTGGCAAATTTTAAATCTTAAGTTGTTATTGCTGTGGCCCGAAATTGTGCAGCAAAAAATTACTTGGTTAGACCAGGCCGAAAAAGCCCTCGCGATTCTGTTGCCCGAGGAAGAAAAAATTCAGATGGAAAGTGACTTGAAACTAGCACTTTTACTTGAGAAAACACTTACAGAGTGGGAAAAATAAATTTTTTCAAAAAAAGAAGCTTTTTCTGTTTACAAAAGGAGCGAAGGTCTATATAATAATTCAAGGAAAACTTACTTAGTAATAAATTTCTCTAAACAATTTTGTTGGAATTTAGCTAGGAAAGTAGTATAATAAAATCAAAGAATTATCGGCAATTTAATTGCAGGTTATTCTTGCAAAATATCAGGAGGTTCGTTTTAATGGCAAAAGAACATTACGAAAGAACAAAACCCCACGTTAACATTGGTACTATTGGCCACGTTGACCACGGTAAAACTACATTAACTGCAGCTATCACTAAGGTGTTATCTGAAAAAGGTTTGGCTGAAGCATCTGACTACGCTTCTATTGACGCTGCTCCAGAAGAACGTGAACGTGGTATCACTATCAACACTGCTCACGTTGAATATGAAACAGAAACTCGTCACTACGCTCACATCGATGCTCCAGGACACGCTGACTACGTTAAGAACATGATCACTGGTGCCGCTCAAATGGATGGTGCAATCTTGGTTGTAGCCGCAACTGATGGTCCTATGCCACAAACTCGTGAACACATCTTATTGGCTCGTCAAGTTGGTGTTGAATACATCGTTGTGTTCTTAAACAAGTGCGACTTAGTTGACGATGAAGAATTGTTAGACTTAGTTGAAATGGAAGTTCGTGACTTATTATCAGAATACGATTTCCCTGGTGATGACATTCCTGTTGTTCGTGGTTCTGCTTTGAAAGCATTGGAAGACGATGCTGATGCAAAGGCTAAGATTCAAGAATTAATGGACATCGTTGACGAATACATCCCAACTCCAGAACGTCCAACTGACAAGCCATTCTTGATGCCTGTCGAAGACGTATTTACTATCACTGGTCGTGGTACTGTTGCTTCTGGTCGTATCGACCGTGGTACTATCGAAGTCGGTGAAGAAGTTGAAATCGTTGGTCTTAAGGACGAAGTATTGAAGACAACTGTTACAGGTGTTGAAATGTTCCGTAAGACTCTTGATAAGGGTGAAGCCGGTGACAACATCGGTGCCTTACTTCGTGGTGTTGACCGTGATCAAATCGAACGTGGTCAAGTTTTAGCTAAGCCAGGCTCAATCCAAACTCACAAGAAGTTCAAGGGTGAAGTCTACGTCTTATCTAAGGACGAAGGTGGTCGTCACACTCCATTCTTCTCAAACTACCGTCCACAATTCTACTTCCACACAACTGACGTTACTGGTGTTATCGAATTACCAGAAGGCGTTGAAATGGTTATGCCAGGGGATAACGTTACATTCACTGTTGAATTGATTGCCCCAGTTGCCATCGAAAAAGGTCTTAAGTTCACTGTTCGTGAAGGTGGCCGTACTGTTGGTGCCGGTGTGGTTTCAGAAATCGACGACTAATAGTTGTTTAAAAAAGTCCGTTTTACGGGCTTTTTTATTTTGCCTTCCAAAATAAAAGTGGTTGAAAGATGTAAAAATAGAACTGCAAATATTTACAAAAGGGCTTTTCTAGGTTAAAATTAAATAGTATGCAATTACTAAGATTGTAAAAATACAATTTTAATGGAGGAAACATAATGTCTACTAAATGGGAAAAACAAGAAGGCACTAATGAAGGTCAATTAACTTTCGAAGTGCAACCAGAAAAAATCAAGGAAGGTTTGGATATTGCGTTCAACCGGGTGAAGAAGAACTTAAACGTACCTGGCTTCCGTAAAGGTAAAGTTTCACGTCAAGTTTTCAATCGGATGTACGGTGAAGAAGCTTTATACGAAGATGCTTTGAATGCAGTTTTACCAGAAGCTTACGCTGCGGCTGTTGCTGAAGCTGATATTAAACCAGTTGACCAACCTCGTATTGATGTTGAATCAATGGAAAAAGATGCAGCTTGGGTTTTAACTGCTAAGGTGACAGTTGAACCAGAAGTTACTCTAGGTCAATACATGGACTTAGAAGTTTACCGTCAAAACACTCGTGTTTCTAAAGCTGATGTTGAAGCAGAATTGGAAAAACGTCGTAATCAGTTAGCTGAATTAGTACTTAAAGAAGATGCTGCAGCTGAAAATGGTGACACAGTGGTGATTGACTTTGAAGGTAAGGTTGATGGTGTAGCTTTTGATGGTGGTAAGAGCGAAAACTACTCACTTGAATTGGGTTCTGGTTCCTTTATCCCTGGCTTTGAAGACCAAATCGTAGGCCACAAGGCAGGCGAAACTTTCGATGTTAACGTTACTTTCCCAGAAGATTACCAAGCTGAAGATTTAGCTGGTAAGGACGCAGTCTTTGAAGTAACTGTTCACGAAGTTAAGACTAAAGAATTACCTGAATTAGACGACGAATTTGCTAAGGATGCCGACGAAGATGTTGACACTTTAGAAGAATTAAAGACTAAGATCACTGATGAATTGAAGAAACAAAAAGTTGCTGCCGCTAAAACTGCAATTCAAGATGAAGCGGTTGAATTGGCAGTGGAAAATGCTACAATTGCTGAAATTCCAGAAGCTATGATTCATGAAGACGTACACCGTCAAATGGAACAATACCTAGCTGGTATGCAACAACAAGGTATCTCACCAGAAATGTACTACCAATTAACTGGTACAACTGAAGATGACCTACACAAACAATTCGAAGATGGTGCAGAAAAGCGCGTTAAAACTAACCTTGTTTTAGAAGCTATCGTGAAGGCTGAAGGTATCGTGGCTAGCGAAGAAGAAATTGCAGCTGAAATCAAGAACTTAGCTGGTCAATTTGGTATGGAAGAAGCTGCAGTTCGCTCTGCATTATCAGACGACATGCTTCAACACGATATTGCTGTGCGTAAAGTGGTTGAAAAGATTGCTGACTCAGCAAAGCAAACTCGTAAGAAGGACGAAGAATAAAATTCTTCCCTAAAAATCACAGCGGGGCTGTCCTGCTGTGATTTTTTAAGTTAAGCAAGCTTTTTATTAGGCAATGTGACAAATATTTGTTAGAATATGCTTAACATACAAGAAGATATAAGGTGGTAAGAATATGTACGACAATCCAGATGAACAAGAAGCAGTAGTATGCTCCTTTTGTGGTAAAACTGAAGATCAAGTCAAAAGTATGATTTCCGGTCCTGGAGTTTACATTTGTAACGAATGTGTGGACTTAGCTCAGTCCATGCTTGAAACAGAAAGTCAAGAAAAAGCAACCCCATCTATGAGCGAAGTGCCAACACCCAAAGAAATTGTAGATACTTTGAACCAATATGTGATTGGGCAAGATGAAGCCAAAAAAACTTTGGCTGTAGCGGTTTACAATCACTATAAGCGTATCAATGCTAACTTAACCAGTGATGATGAAACTGAATTGCAAAAAAGTAATATTTGTTTAGTCGGGCCAACAGGTTCTGGGAAGACCTTCTTAGCTCAGAGTATGGCCAAAATTTTAAATGTGCCTTTTGCCATTGCTGATGCTACGACTTTGACCGAAGCAGGCTATGTCGGAGAAGATGTGGAAAACATCCTTTTGAAGCTTTTACAAAATGCCGATTATGATGTGGAACGTGCCCAACGGGGAATCATTTATATCGATGAAATCGATAAAATTGCTAAAAAAAGCGAAAATGTGTCTATAACTCGGGATGTTTCTGGTGAAGGGGTTCAGCAAGCTCTATTAAAAATCTTGGAAGGTACTATTGCTAATGTACCGCCTCAAGGTGGAAGAAAGCACCCCCAACAAGAATTTATTCAAATCGACACCACTAATATTTTGTTTATTGTGGGGGGAGCATTTGATGGCATTGAAACCATGGTTAAGAACCGTTTAGGAGAAAAGACCATTGGTTTTGGGACTGATAATAAGCAAGAATTTGATGAGTCTAAAAGTATTATGCAACAAATCATTTCGGAAGACTTGTTGAAGTTTGGTTTAATTCCCGAATTTATTGGACGTTTACCAATTTTAACAGCTTTAGAAAAGTTAACAGAGGCTGACTTGGTACGGATTCTAACTGAGCCACGCAATGCTCTGGTTAAGCAATACAAGAAGTTACTCGCCTTAGATGATGTGGAATTAACCTTTGAACCAGCGGCCTTAGAAGCTATGGCTAGCTTAGCTTTGGCCCGTAATACGGGGGCCCGTGGTTTACGTTCTATCATCGAAGATACCATGCGTGATGTGATGTTTGAAACACCAAGTCGTGATGATATTAAAGAAGTGGTCATCACGCCCACAACGGTTAATGAGGGGACCGCGCCAGAAGTTGTGCTCAAATAAGGCTTTACTTGAAACTATGGCAATATTATAATTAAATTTGAGTCTAAAGACTACTTAATACGCAGGAGGCAAATGCACATGGATAAACCACAAATTGGGGTTATTGGAATGGCCGTGATGGGTAAAAACCTGGCCTTAAACATTGAAAGCAGAGGATATACTGTTGCAATTTTCAACCGGACCGCTGCTAAGACGGAACAAGTGATGCAAGACCACGCTGATAAGAAGTTGGTACCTAGCTACACTTTAGAAGACTTTGTTAACTCGCTCGAAAAGCCACGTCGAATCTTATTGATGGTTAAGGCTGGGGCACCAACCGATGCCTTTATCGAAAAATTAGTGCCATTGTTGGACCAAGGTGATGTCTTAATTGATGGCGGAAATACCTACTTTGAAGATACGATTCGTCGTAATAAAGCCTTAGACAACTCTGGTATTAACTTTATCGGGATGGGTGTTTCCGGTGGGGAACTGGGCGCCCTCCAAGGTCCTTCCTTAATGCCAGGTGGTCAAAAAGATGCCTATGATTTGGTAGCGCCAATTTTAGAACAAATTTCTGCTAAGGCAGAAGATGGCAAGCCATGTGTAACCTACATTGGGCCTAACGGTGCTGGTCATTATGTCAAGATGGTTCACAACGGAATCGAGTATGGTGATATGGAATTAATTTCTGAAAGTTACAACTTATTACGGAATGTTTTAGGTTTATCTGTGGAAGAAATTTCTGACATTTTCCAAGAATGGAAACAAGGCGAATTGAGTTCTTATTTGATTGATATCACTGCAGATATCTTAACTCGTAAGGATGATTTAGGTTCAGACAAGCCGATTGTGGATATGATATTAGACCGGGCTGGTAACAAAGGAACTGGTAAGTGGTCATCACAATCTGCACTTGAATTAGGGGTGCCACAATCATTAATTACTGAATCAGTTTACGCTCGTTACATCTCAACTTTCAAGGATGAACGGGTACAAGCTAGCCAAGTATTAGCAGGTCCAGACTTCCAATTATCGGATGCCGACAAGAAGGACTTGGTTGAAAAGATTCGTCAAGCCCTTTACTTCAGTAAGATTATGTCTTATGCACAAGGGTTCGAACAATTACGAGTAGCGTCTGCTAACTACGAATGGAATTTACAATTTGGTCAATTAGCCGAAATTTGGCGTGAAGGTTGCATTATCCGAGCTCAATTCTTACAAAAGATTACGGATGCCTTTGACAAAGATAACGAATTACAAAATCTCTTGTTAGATGATTACTTCAAGGATATTGCAGCTAAATACCAAGCGGCAGTTCGTGATGTGGCAGCCTTGTCAATTAAAGCTGGGGTGGCTAGCCCAGCTTTTGCAGCAGCTATTACGTATTATGATCAATACCGTTCAGCTGTATTACCAGCTAACATGATTCAAGCTCAACGTGACTACTTTGGGGCCCACACTTATGAACGGACTGATCGTGAAGGTATGTACCACTACCCATGGTATGAAGAACAATAAGAAGTTTTTAAGGTAAAGGGACGTTTATTAAGCGTCTCTTTATTTTTTTATGAGGAGATATCTTATTATGTTCGGACGGTAAATTCTGCTTAAAATTAGGTTTTTCCCCAAATATGTATATCAAAAATAGCCAAAAAATGTTAAAATTTAATGTATAGTTTGATTAGACTGATGAAAATTTAAAAATGGAAAAGGAGCAATTATAAATGAGCAAAATTTTAATTGTCGAAGATGAAAAGAATCTTGCACGTTTTGTTGAACTTGAGTTACAACACGAAGGTTACGAAACTAAAGCCTGCAAAAATGGTCGGGAAGGGCTTGAAGCAGCTTTGGAAGAAGAATGGGATGCCATCTTGTTAGACTTAATGCTTCCAGAATTAAATGGTTTGGAAGTTTGTCGTCGTGTACGTCAAGTTAAGAATACTCCAATTATTATGATGACGGCTCGTGACTCCGTTATTGACCGTGTTTCTGGACTTGATCACGGGGCTGATGACTATATTGTGAAGCCGTTTGCAATTGAAGAACTATTAGCTCGCTTACGGGCCGTTTTACGCCGGGTTGACTTAGAAAGTGAACAAAACGCTTCTAAGCAGACAACGGTCACTTATCGTGATTTAACGATTGAAAAAGAAAATCGTGTGGTTCGTCGGGGTGATGAAATTATTGAACTGACAAAGCGTGAGTACGAATTGTTATTAGCCTTGATGGAAAATATCAACGTTGTTTTGGCTCGTGACGTTCTTTTAAAGAAAGTATGGGGTTACGAAACACAAATTGAAACTAATGTGGTGGATGTTTACATTCGTTACTTACGGAATAAGATTGATGTTCCTGGTGAAGATAGTTACATCCAAACTGTACGTGGGACTGGTTATGTTATGCGTTCCTAAATGGAAATTTGGTGATTAAGTCATGCAAAGCAATCAAGAAGAAGTCCCACTTAAGAAGTTTATGTCCTTAAAACTAAAATGGTCAGTTGGCCTAGGAACGGGTGTCTTGGTTATTTTTACAATCTTTGCTATCTTGTTGTACCAAAGTTTTGCCACTTTGCTCTTACAACAAGAAAAACAATATGCCCGTTCTGCTATTTCGACGACCGTCGTGCGGTTAGAAGCACTCAATAGTGAGCTGACCACGACTAAAGTTAAAAAAGAACTGATGGCAAATATTCAAGCCTTTACAAATGCTCGTGAGAATGAAAGTACTAAGAGTTTACCTTTTTATTCGGATTCTGTTTTTGTGAATCTGTCCCGCAAAAATATCGGGATTAGTGTTTACAATCTTTCCGGTGACGAGGTTTTTGCATCGCGGAAGGCTCAAGTTAAGTTTAATAAGAATAACGATATTCAGAGTCGTGTAATCAAGAAAAATGGTCATACCATTTATGCGACGACCGAAAAAGTTCGCTCCAAACAAACTAACCAACTTCTAGGTTATGTACAAGTGACTAACAAGCTAACTGATTATGACACCACTATGAATAAGTTGATGTTGGTCTTTATGATTTTTGGTTTGGCCGCAGCCTTGATGACGGGATTGGCATGTTACATGTTGACCAACTGGCTCTTACGTCCAGTTGATCATTTGAATGAAACAATTGAAGAAATCAAGGTGGATAAAGAAGGGGATGCTTTGGCCAAAGTGCGAGTGCCAATCTCCAGTCAAAATGATGAATTAACTCAGTTAAGTTTGATGTTTAACTCCATGTTGGATCAAATGCAAGGTTATATTGAACAACAACAGCAATTTGTCGAAGATGTTTCCCATGAATTGAGGACGCCAGTGGCAATTATTCAAGGACACTTGGATCTCTTATCACGTTGGGGGAAAGATGATCCTGAAGTGCTTGAAGAATCTATTTCTGCTTCTCTACAAGAAATTTCGCGGATGAAGAGTTTGATTCAAGAAATGTTGGATCTTTCTCGGGCTGAACAGGTGGAAATCAATTTTAAGAACGAAGAAACTGATGCCTGGGAGTTAGGGTTACAGGTTTTTAATAATTTCCGAATGATTCATCCTGATTTTACCTTTGTTTTAGATAATGACTTGAAAAAAGACACTATGGTACAAATTTATCGTAACCACTTGGAACAAATCATGATTATCCTCATGGACAATGCGGTGAAATACTCCCGTGAGCGCAAGGAAGTACATGTCTCCTTATCGCGTGATAGTAAATATGTTCAAATTGCGGTGCAAGATTTTGGAGAAGGAATTTCTGAAGAAAATCTCAAGAAAGTTTTTTCTCGCTTCTATCGAGTAGATAAAGCCCGCAGTCGTGATAAAGGGGGCAATGGACTGGGATTAGCTATTGCCCAACGTTTAGTTGAAGGTTACCATGGTAAATTAACGGTTGATAGTGTCCTTGAGCAGGGGTCTATTTTTCGAGTAACTTTACCTTTGGTGAATAAGAAATAATAACTGATATGATTTAAGAAAGCACATTTGAGAAATGTCTCAAGTGTGCTTTTATTTTGTGGGTATGTACGATTTCATTTTAGAAAAGTGCAGTGAATTAGATTCGAAAATAGCTTCAAATTATTCGATGATAGATAAATAAGTAATCAAAAAGCTCACTTTTCAAAAATGGAAAGTGAGCTTTTGGCGTCTAGCGACGGTTTTGTTTACCGGCGTTACGACGTTGATTTTGTTTTGGGTGGACACTGTTCTTGGTAGTTGTTTCCGTTACCGTCTTTTCTGTAGCCTTAATTTCTGTTCGCGCTGGGGTAGCTACTGGTTTAGGCGGATTTTTTTTCATTTCCTCTTCGATTTCCCGGCGAATGCGTGGACGCATGGCGTTGACTAAAAGGGTTTGCAAGCAAGCAATAATCCCCCCGACAAAGAAGTAGAGTCCTAAACCAGCTGGTGAGGCAAAAGTAAAAGTAGCCGTCATGATAGGGGTTAAGAACATCATGGATTTCATTTGTTGCTTTTGTTCTTCAGGAATGCCTTGCATGGACAACCAAGCTTGTAACATGTAAATCGCAAAGGTTAAGAGCACAAATGTGAAACTCCGCGAACCAAGGTTGATACCGTAGAAGTTAGTTTTAACTAATTCAGTTGAATATTGGATGGCTGCGTATAGCGCTGCAAAGATTGGCATTTGAATCAAGATTGGCAAACAGCCGATTCCGCCGGTCATAGAAATACCATTGGCTTGGTAGAGAGCCATCATTTCTTGACTGATAGCAGCTCTTTCTTCCGGAGTTTGGGCTTGTTTTTGTCGTTCTTGGATTGCTTGCATTTGCGGACGAATCCGCCCCATTTTTTCTTGTTGGATGGTAGACTTTTTCATTTGTCCCAACATTAAGGGTAATAAGCACAGGCGAACAATTAAAGTGATGATAATAATGGCCCAACCATAACTGTTACCATTACCACCCAGTAAGTTGGAAATCCATTCCAATAGATTTTGGGTAGGGACGGCCATTTTTTCGTAAATAAAGCCGTAAGGTTTACCCTCTGCTGTCCGGCGGACACAACCACTTAAAAATAAAATGATGGTCAAAAAGAGGGGGACCATAGTGAGATAACGTTTCTTTTTCATGAAAGTCTAAAAATTCCTTTCCTCTCAAAATATTCACAAACCTTACTATACTGGAAAAAGTCGGTAATTTCAACGATTATACAAAATTAACTGTAGTAATAGATAACAAAATCTTGGCGTTTTTTATCAAGCGCTAGGGGTTTTATATCAACCTGATCTACGCGCCCAGCGGGACTAGGATTGCTCTTGATGGCCGAAATAAATTGACTAACCGTTAAACTAGGTCCTTGAATTTCGATGTAAACACGACTGTCTGGGAGATTTTTAACCATCCCACTTAATTTTAACTGGTCGGCCAGCATCTTAGTCAAGTAACGAAAACCGACTCCCTGCACGTGACCATAAACGTAGAGTTGATATGCTTTTTCCATCTTGCCACCTCCTAAATTTGTAGGGCTTCTCTTACTTAAATTGTAGCACTTACCAGCAAAAAATGAGATAATAGAACTAGAAAATTTTTGAGAGGATGGAAAAATTTATATGCAAATCGGAATCGATAAAATCGGTTTTTATACCAGTAATCTTTATGTCGATATGGCTGAATTAGCTCAGGCCAGAAATGAAGAGGTCGGTAAATATTTAGTGGGGATTGGTCAAAGTAAAATGGCCGTTATCCCCCCTAGTCAAGATATTGTAACTTTAGCAGCTAATGCTGCCGCTAGAATTTTAAGTCCAATAGATAAGGAAGCCATCGATTTAGTGATTGTAGCGACTGAATCTGGTATTGATAATTCTAAGGCGGCCGCAGTCTATGTGGCTAATTTATTAGGCTTATCCCATCAAATACGAGCCGTGGAGATGAAAGAAGCTTGTTATGCAGCCACAGCAGCCTTACAGTTAGCTAAAGGTCATATTGCTTTAAATCCAAATAAGAAAGCTTTGATTATCGGTGCCGATATTGCTCGTTATGGCTTAAAAACTAAGGGCGAACCCACCCAAGGTGGTGGTGCTGTAGCGATGTTGGTAGCTAAGGACCCGCAAATTTTGGCCTTGGATGCAGAAGCAAGTTATTACAGCAAAGATATCATGGATTTTTGGCGACCTTTGGGACATAGTGAAGCTATGGTTGACGGAAAGTTTTCTACCAATGTTTACCTTGATTTCTTCAATCAGGTTTTTAGTGCTTACAGTCAGAAAACAAAACGTACGGTAGAAGATTTTGGTGCTCTTTTATTTCACTTACCTTACACCAAGCAAGGACTCAAAGGGTTACGTCAAGCAGTCGCACATGCTGATGAAGCGACCCAAGCGCGTTTGCTAGCACAATTTGAATTTGCTCGAGAATATAATCGTAATGTTGGTAACCTCTATACCGGTTCCTTATACTTGAGTTTGCTTTCTCTCTTGGAAAATAGTCAAGATTTAGTGGCGGGACAAAGGCTTGGCCTTTACAGTTACGGATCTGGGGCTCAAGCTGAGTTTTTCTCCGGAATTCTACAACCAGGTTTCCAGGATGCTTTAATTGGACATCAAGAACTTTTAGCACACAGAAAACAAGTAAGTGTGGCTGAATATGAACAGTTTTATCAAAGTGTGCTCGCAAATGAAGCTAATCGTCAGCTCGAGGTGAGTGCAGATCCAGGTCAATTTGTTTTGGCTGGAGTTAAAGACTTTAAACGCCAATACCAAAGACAAGAATAAGAAAAGTTTAAGAGTATTTTCAAGCTAGTTAAAATTGTGTAACATAGAGGTATACAGAAATAATTTAAGGGGATGTAAAGAATGGTGGATGGAAATCAGTTTGAATTGCCACAACACGACCAAGCTACTGACGATCTAACTCAGGTTTTGGTTGCAAAGATTGAATATTTAAAATCATTAGAAGATGCTGTTAAGCGGCAAGATGATCGTCTGGTTTATGAATTGATCGACACGGAACGGTATGATAAAGAAGTTGTCCAAGCACGTCATGGTCGTAAAAACCAGGGATATGACCATTTAATTAATGACAGCTATGCTTTTTTAAATGAATATTTAAGCACTAAATTGATTGCCTACTTGCGGGAAGAATATCCGTTCTTTTATTTTGAAAAGACCGATCTTGGTCAATTTCAGTTTTACTTTGGTAACTGGTGGGGCCGGCGACTTTTTGGGCAATTGGATGTATTGCATTTAGCCTTAAACTTTGACCAAGAAGAATTAGCTAAGCTTAAGGAATCTTTCGAACTTGAAGCTCAAGGTCAACGCTATAACAGTACTCGAATTCACGAATTAGCATCAGAAAACGATCGCTTACAAGCTTTAATTGATGGTCAAGATGAACGTGATGCTCAAAAGAATGAAATTCGACAAAAGATTAAAGAACTAGCGCAAGAAAAAACAAGTTTTTGGCGGTCGGGCGAACAAAAAGATGAAAAGCAAAAATTGCAAGCTCAATTAAGCGATTTAAGTGATCTTGACCAAAAAGCTAACGAAGCCTACCAAAAAATTCGTGATAATGAAAAGGTTGTTCTAGAATTATCTAAGGAAGATACCTTATTAGGTTATGAAAGAGAAAGTATCGTGACGAAATTTGGTAGTTTTGAAACTTTCCAAAAACAAGTAGCTAGTCTATATCATAACTACCTGACAAAATTAATGACGCAAAAGGGGTAGGTGAGTACAGATGACAAAAAAGCAAAAGCAAATTGATAAGAAAAAAAGTACTGGTCAAAAAGATAGTACTAAAATAGTAACGCCAACAGCCAGTGACCAACTTTTAGCTTATAGTCAACATTTAAAAGATGGGCTCAAACATGGGATGGAGTTTACCCAAATTATTGATACCTTAGTGGCAACTAAGGATTACCAAGAACTATTCAATGCCATCAGACAATTGGCGGCTTATGATTTAAATACTGCTTATGTAACTTATCCGCAACAGTATAGTAAGTCAGATTACTACCTTTTGTTCTTGAACCGTTTATCGGAATTAGCAAGAAAAAAATCGATGAATCTCCAAAGCGAAAAGGCTAAATTGGCTTTGAGCCATCAATTTCCAGGAATTGAAGACCAAAGTAATTTTGTCTTTACTAAGTTAGACCAAGCCAAGGCCTACTATACAGAAGTTCAAAGTGGGCAAGATATCTTTTATTTAGACTTTAAGGATGGAATTTTACGCTTTAATAGTGAAGCATTCACCAAACTGTTATTACAAAAGTACCAGGCTGCTGCGGTGCCCCCAAAGGTGTTGTTAAGTCTGGTGGATTATTTCTTAGACCTGGGCTTAATTTTTAAGGAACAATATGGTTTTGATGTGGACTTCAATGTCTTGGACCCTGATAACCACGGAGTCTATCCGATGATTAGTGATAAAACGCCTGAAGCCGCATTAGATCGCCTCTTTATTCAAGCACAAAAGGCTAACTATCGTTTACAAACGGATATTTATAGTCGCGCAATTTTGGAACTTAATGGGGGCATAACTTTAACTGCCTTTGATGTGGACCTGGTTGAGGAGGGCAAAGGACATCAATGGGTTTTAGGTGTAAGGGATGAAAAGCAAGAAGTTTCTTTGGTAAAACTCTTGCTTAAATATGATTTCTTACGAGACTGGTATTTGACTAATCAAGCAGAAGTGGCCATTCGTTCGGATGCCCGTTATTTTTAAATTAGGATGTGAATAATGTGGATGTATCCCAAATTTTAGTGCGAGCACGGCGACAAGAAAAAAAGAATTACCTTGTGCAAAGAGATTTTTCCGATAAAGAAATTTTAGGTCAGGCCTATATCAACTGGCAAGTTGCTCAGGCTGATTTAATTAAAGCAGTTAAAGTTGCACCTGACCAGCTTTTGGCAGCTTACGGGGAATTTTTACTGGCCTTTGCTCGCATTGCCAATCAAAGACAATGGGCATACAAATTATTGCTCGATGAAACCACAATTGCTAACTTTAAGAATAAGTGGCAAGCTCCAAGTCAAAGTAGTGTCTTTTTGATTATGAATCAATTGGTGAATAAGAGTTTTTTTAGTAATGACATGGAAGCTTTCACCCATGCTTGGCATATTATTATAAAGTTTGGTTTGGTGGAGTTGCAAATTTCCGAAACTGAGTTGGATGCGTGGATTAAAGAGGGGTGACTAGATGTATCAAACGCGCTTGAAGAAATTACGGGCTTTAATGGCCCAAATGAGTGTTGATGGTTTCTTAGTAACCAATCGCACTAATATTTATTACTTGAGTGGGTTTTTAGGTGATGATGGTTTACTTTTAATTACCGAAAAAGACCAGTATCTTATTACGGATAGCCGTTTTGAAGAACAAATTAAAAGTCAGGTGCAAGGTTATCAAGTTAAAATTACCCGCGCCTATTTGCAAGAAGCCTTAGTATGTAGTCAAAAAGATGGGGTCGTCGCGCTTGCTTTTGAAAGTGATTTAGATTATGCATCTTATGATTATTTGGATGAAAACGCTTGGTCAGATGTGGTGGCCTTAAGTGGTGTGATTCAACAATTACGTTCGGTTAAAGATACCGATGAAATCGAAAAAATTCGCCAAGCTTGTCAATTAGCGGCTCAAGGTTATGATTTTATCTTAAACCATGTACGAGCTGGAATGACAGAGATTACTTTAGCTAACGACTTGGAATACTTCATGAAACAAAAAGGAGCGAGTCAGGCTTCTTTTGAAACAATTTTGGCGAGTGGTGAAAAAACGACTTGGCCACATGGAGTTGCGGGGAATAAATTGATTCAACTAGGTGATTTAATTACATTGGATTTTGGTTTTTACAAAGACTACTACACCTCAGATGTGACCCGAACCTTTGCTTTGGGACCTCAGTCTGACGAAATTAAAAAGATCTATCAAATCGTTTTGGAAGCCAAGAATCGGACGATTGCCGCGATTAAAGCGGGGGTTAACGGACAAGAGCTTGACCAAATTGGTCGGCAATATATCGAAAGCAAAGGTTATGGTCCTTACTTTAACCATGGGATGGGGCATGGAATTGGTTTAGATATTCATGAAGGTCCGAATGTTTCTAGCCGGATTGAAGATTACTTGCAAGCTAACCAAGTTATTACCATTGAACCAGGAATTTACGTACCTGGTGTTGGTGGGGTTCGGATTGAAGATGATATTTTAGTAACTGAAAATGGTTATGAAAACTTGACAGATTTTAAGCAAGAATGGCTGGAATTGTAAAAAGAGCTTGCAATCGTGGTGAAAATATTGATATTATGGAGTGTATACTAAAATTTTGTAGGAGGATTATTCATGATTTCAGTTAATGATTTTAAAAATGGTTTAACCATCGAAGTTGATGGTGAATTATGGCGTGTCGTAGAATTTCAGCACGTTAAACCAGGGAAAGGTAGTGCCTTTGTACGTTCTAAGTTAAAGAACTTACGGACAGGTGCGGTACAAGAAAAGACTTTCCGGGCCGGAGAAAAAGTGGCTCAAGCTCAAATTGATCGTAAGAAGATGCAGTACTTATACGCTGATGGTGACAACCATGTCTTTATGGATACTGACACATACGAACAATTAGAATTACCAGGTTCCCAAATTCAAGAAGAATTGAAATTCTTAAAGGAAAACGAAATTGTTTCTATCATTATGTTCGGTGCCGAAACTTTAGGAGTAGAATTGCCTAACACTGTTGATTTAGAAGTTAAGGAAACTGAAGCTACTATTAAAGGTAATACCGCTTCTGGTGGTTCTAAACCTGCAACAATGGAAACTGGTGTTGTTGTCCAAGTTCCTTTCTTTATCAACGAAGGGGATGTTCTAACAATTAACACGGTGGATGGTTCCTACATTTCACGTGCTTAATTTTTCAAAGGGGGTTTTTGCTAATGGCTGAAGATAATTACATTGTCTTAGCGAGTGACGAACCTAGCTTAGGGACGGTGCAAATCGCACCCGAAGTTATTGAAGTGATTATTGGCATTGCTGCGCGCAAAGTAGACGGTGTTTACTCCATGCGTGGGACGCTTGCGAATAACTTTTCTGAATTATTTGGACGTCAATCGCGGGGTAAAGGTGTTAAACTTAACCAAGATGAACAAGGTTTGAAGGTTGATGTTTATGCTTACTTGAATTATGGAGTTAGTGTACCTAAGGTTGCTGAACAAATTCAAGAAAAAGTGAAACAACAAGTTATGTTCATGACCAACTTAACGCTTGATCAAGTTGATGTTCATGTGCAAGGGGTTGTACCAGAAAAAAATGATGGTCAACCTGCAATTGATCCAGATAACTTATTTGGCGAAGAGGAAGAAAAATAATGACAATCACACAACACGATAAGCGGACCTATGCGTTTCAAACTTTATTTGCAATGAGTAGTAATCCAGAAACAAATGCACAAGAAGTTTTTGCCCATTTATTAGATAATCAAACTGACGTTGAAAATGAAGTGCCAGCAGATATTAAAGAGTTGGTTGAAGGCGTACTTACTAACCGCCTGGCAATCGATGATTTAATAGGGACACACCTAAAAGCTGGGTGGTCAATCGCCCGTTTAAACAAGGCTGATTTGGCAATTCTTCGTTTAGCAGTGTATGAAATGAAGTACACTGAAACACCCGCAAAAATTGCTTTAAATGAAGCCTTACAATTAGCAAAGGAATTTTCTGATGATAAATCCCGGAAGTTTATCAACGCCGTTTTAGCAAATTTCTTAGCCTAAGAGAAAGCAGTCAATTTTGGACTGCTTTTTTATTTTGCATCATCGGGAAATATGCTAAAATTATCTTAATGATATTTAGGAACGGAGGGGTTAATTGTGACAACCCTAATGGACGGAAAAAAGTTGGCGCAAGAAATTCGGACCCAATTAAAAGACGAAGTAGCTCAAAATGGGCTTGTCCCACGCTTAGCAGTGATTTTGGTGGGGGATGATCCCGCCAGTCAAGTTTATGTGCGCAATAAGCAAAGAGCGGCTGAAAAAATTGGTATAAAAACGGTCGACCATCATTTACCGGCGACGGTGGGCCAAGAAGCACTCTTAGATTTGATTTATCAATATAATGAAGACCCTAATATTCATGGTATTTTGGTCCAATTGCCATTGCCAGACTCAATTGACGAAGCTAAGATAACGCATGCTATTTCACCTCAAAAAGACGTTGATGGTTTTCATCCGATTAATCTAGGACACTTGTTCATGAACAAACCTTACTCTTTACCATGTACCCCTCGGGGAATTATGGAACTGTTAGCGCACTACAAAATCAATCCTAGTGGTAAGGACGTAGTTATTGTGGGACGTTCTAATATTGTGGGGCGTCCGATGGCGGCTTTGATGTTGAATGCCGATGCGACCGTCACAGTGACTCATAGTCGAACACGAAATCTCGCACAAAAGACGCGCCAGGCTGATATTTTGATTGTAGCTACGGGGCAAGCACAAATGCTAGATGCCTCTTACATTAAAGAAGGAGCTGTTGTCGTGGACGTCGGGGTTAATCGTTTGGAAGACGGATCCTTGGTTGGGGATGTGGACTTTGAAAGTATGTTAGGCAAAGCTGCTTATCTAACACCTGTGCCTGGTGGGGTGGGTCCGATGACAATTGCCATGTTAATGAAACAAACGGTTGAATTTGCACAAAGAGGGTGATTTCTTGGCAGAAGAAAAGAAATATTTGACGATTAGTCAGTTAAACCACTATGTCGGCTTGAAATTTAGTAAGGATCCTTATCTCAGGCAGGTGATGGTGGTGGGAGAAATTTCTAACTTTAGGTTACGACCTAGCCACCAGTATTTTAGTTTGAAAGATGAAAACGCTGAAGTTAGTGTGACCATGTTTCGTAATGATTTTGCTCGAGTGAATTTTCAACCGGAAAACGGGATGAAGGTCTTAGTCATTGGGGATGTTGGCTTGTATGAAGGTCGGGGGCAGTATCAAATTCGTTTGACGCATATGGAACCTTTGGGAATTGGAGCTTTATACCAAGCTTTCCAACAATTACAAACTAAATTGAACCAAGAGGGATTGTTTAATCCGGCTTATAAGAAACCACTTGTACGTTATCCTAAGCGAATTGCAGTGATTACTTCGCCATCAGGAGCGGTAATTCGGGATATTATCACCACGGTTAAGCGTCGTTATCCAATTGTACAATTAGTTTTATTTCCAGCCGTGGTACAAGGCCAAAATGCAGCAGCTTCATTAGTTGGTCGTTTAAAGGAAGTTAACGCTCGTGGTGATTTCGACACTATCATTATTGGACGTGGGGGTGGCTCGCTAGAAGACCTCTGGCCATTTAATGAAGAAGCCGTGGCTCGGGAAATTTTTGCTAGCCAAATTCCTATTATCTCTTCTGTGGGGCACGAAACTGATACCACTTTAAGTGATTTGGTAGCTGATGTGCGGGCGGCTACGCCAACGGCCGCAGCGGAATTAGCTACGCCGGTTCTAGCTGAAGAGATAATGAGAATTCAACAAGCTCAATTGCGTTTGCAACAAGCCGTACGGAATACTTTAGCAGCTAAACAACAAATTTATCAAAGATTGATGCAAAGTTATGTTTTTACCAATCCTTTGCGGATTTATGAACGTCAGATACAACAGGTCGACTTTTTGAAACAAAACCTGCAACAGATTTTTGGTACAGGGTTACAGAATCGCCGTGCTTGGGTGGATAATCTATCCCAACGTTTGCAAAATCAAAGTCCGCTGACGCGGATTCACCAAGGGCAAACTAACATTGCTAATTTACAAACTCGTCTGCAAATGGCGCAAAAACGTAAAATCGAAATTAGTCAAGCTAATTGGCAACGTCAAATTGGACGGCTTGATGCTGTCTCACCGCTTAAGGTTATGCAAAGAGGTTATGCCTATGTCCAAAAGAAAGGCCAAGTGGTTCACAGTGTGGCGGAATTAGAAGTTGGTAGTCAAGTGGCCCTACAGTTAGCTGACGGGAGCGCACAAGCAAAAATTACAGAAATTAAAGGTGAATAGGATGACAGAAAGAACATTTGAACAAAACTTAGCAGAATTAGAACAAATCGTTAATCGTCTAGAACAAGGGGATGTTTCCTTAGAAGACTCACTGCAACAATTCCAAAGAGGTATGTCTTTAAGCAAGCAACTTCAAGACACTTTAACCCAAGCCGAAACGACCTTTACCAAGATGGTCAATGATAACGGCCAAGAAGAACCGTTCTCTGAGGAACTTTAGTCATGAATCAACAGGTAACGTATTTTCAAAATCTTTACTTACCCCAAATTGAGCAGACCTTAGAAGATTACTTAGGACAAATTAAAGGGCAAGCTAGCTTGAAAAAAGCTATGCAATACTCCTTAAAGGCGGGAGGGAAACGGATTCGTCCTCTTTTAATGTTAGCAAGTTTGTATGTTTTAAATGGTAAGATTGATCAAAATAGTCTTCAAGTGGCGGCTAGCTTAGAAATGGTCCATACCTATTCTTTGATTCATGATGATTTACCCGCTATGGATAATGATGATTTACGGCGGGGGAAGCCCACTAATCATAAAATTTTTGGGGAAGCTTTGGCGATTTTGGCTGGAGATGGCCTTTTGACTAATGCTTTTGATTTGATCTTAAGTACCAAGTTAAATCCGCATTTGCAGGTTAAATTGGCTCAAAATCTTAGTCGGGCTGCAGGTGTTCAAGGTATGGTCTCTGGCCAGGTAGCTGATATGGCTGGTCAAGGTAAGCAACTAAGTTTGGAATCGTTGAAGAAACTCCACAACGAAAAGACTGGGGCTTTGCTAGCCTATGCTTGTCAAGCTGGAGCACTTTTAGCTGGAGTTGATGATAATTTAGTGGCTAAACTCAGTAAATTTGGGCTTGAATTTGGCTTAGCTTTCCAAATTTATGATGATATTTTGGATGTGACCAAGACAACTGTCGA
Organism: Ligilactobacillus equi DSM 15833 = JCM 10991; assembly: GCF_001435735.1. Classification (NCBI taxonomy): domain Bacteria; kingdom Bacillati; phylum Bacillota; class Bacilli; order Lactobacillales; family Lactobacillaceae; genus Ligilactobacillus; species Ligilactobacillus equi. The sequence goes on along the minus strand of NZ_AZFH01000001.1, from coordinate 26,117 downwards.
ACTGGGGAAAACAGCCGGTAAGGACGTTGCAGAGGCGAAAAACACTTATGTCGCCCTCTTAGGTCTTGCCGGAGCCAAGCAAGAACTCCAGGCTACCTTGAGTCAAGCCACTGATGTTTTAGCTGACATTACTTTAATGGGTTATGATGTCACGCTATTAACAGGATTTTTAGAATATTTTGAAATTTAAGATGAAGGATTTTATTTGAATGAAAAAAGAACGTGTAGATGTATTATTGGTTGAGCAAGGACTCTTTGATACCCGGGAACAAGCTAAAAGAGCGGTGATGGCCGGGGAGATTTTAGGTGAAAATGAGGAACGCTTAGATAAGCCCGGAATGAAGATTGATGTGGCAACCAAACTTCACTTTAAAGGTACCAAAATGCCTTATGTTAGTCGTGGAGGTTTGAAACTAGAAAAAGCTTTGAAGGTTTTTCATACTTCAATTAAGAATAAAACGGTGTTGGATATCGGTTCTTCAACGGGAGGTTTTACAGATGTGGCTCTTCAAAAAGGGGCGAAGCTATCTTACGCCTTAGATGTGGGGACCAATCAATTGGCGTGGAAATTGCGACAAGACGAACGTGTAGTGGTGATGGAAAATACTAACTTTCGTTACTCTAAGTTAACCGATTTTACGTCTGGTCAACCAGATTTTGCGACTATCGATGTTTCTTTTATTTCTTTGAAATTAATTTTACCCAATCTTCATACTATTATTCAACCTGGGGGCTCTGTAGTTGCCTTGATTAAGCCGCAATTTGAAGCTGGTCGGGAACGGATTGGCAAAAATGGGATTGTTCGCGATCCAAAGGTTCATCAAGATGTTTTGGAAGAGATTCTTAATTTTGCAGCTAAAAGTGGTTACCAAGTGGCTGAGCTAGACTTTTCACCAATTACGGGTGGTGAAGGTAATATCGAATTTTTAGTCCACTTACAGGCTGTCGAAACTGGCGCCATTGCGGCCGATATTGACATTGATGCTGTTGTCAAGCAGGCTCACCAAACTTTAGAATTAAAGGATAAAAAGTTGATTAAGTAGGTGAAGTTGTAATATGAGAAAAAAAGATCGTCAAGAATTGATTAAACAAATATTGCAAAACGAGGAAATTTATCGTCAAGAAGACCTCGTTAAACGCTTGGATGAGCAAGGAATTTACGTTACTCAAGCCACGATTTCTCGGGATGTCAAAGAAATGCAATTAGTAAAAATTCCTCAAGATGATGGTGGGTATATTTATAATGTGCCGACAGAAAAAAGTAACCAATTAAGTTTGGAAAAAATTTTAAGTGACTCTTTTGTGTCTTGTGATACACATAATGAAATGTGCTTTGTGAAGGTTCTTCCGGGAAACGGACCAATTTTATCAAGCATGATTGAGCAAAATAAATTTGAAGAAGTTTTTGCGACCTTATGTGATGACAACTCGGTTATGATTTTTGCTAAATCAGTTCAAGCGGCACAACAATTAGCCAAAACCTTTTATAGTTGGGTTAAGCTCGATTAGTTTTGTTTTGAAAGGGGAATGCTATGCTACAAGAATTAAGTATTCGTGATTTTGCGTTGATTGAGCAGATGAATGTGGACTTTCAAGACGAAATGACGGTTTTAACCGGAGAAACGGGAGCTGGGAAATCAATTATTATTGATGCCTTAGGCTTACTAGCTGGTGGCCGGGGGTCGAGTGATTTCATACGTAAAGGTGAAAATAAAGCGGTTATTCAAGGTTTATTTTTAATTCCTGATAAGGCTAAGACCCTTGCCATTTTAGAAGAGGTTGGCATTGAAAATCAAGATGATGGGTTAATTTTACAAAGAGACCTTTACCGTAGCGGACGTAATGTTTGTCGGATTAACGGTAACTTAGTTAATTTGGCAACTTTACGGCGGGTAGGGGAAACTTTAATCGATATTCATGGTCAAAATGAACACCAGGAGTTAATGAGGCCTGAAAATCATATTAATTTGCTCGATTCTTATGCCAATGACTTACAACCTCTTTTACAGGAATATCAAGTAGCCTACGATGACTATCAAAAGTTAGCTACCGCCTTAGCTAAGCGAGAAGAAAACGAAAAACTATGGGCACAAAGAATGGACATGTTAGAATTTCAGGCCCAAGAAATCAAAGAAGCTAATTTGCGTGTCGATGAAGAAGTGGAACTTAAAGAAGAAAAGGACCGTTTAGATAACTACCAAGCGATCAATAAGGCCTTGCGACAAAGCTATGAATTTTTGTCAGGGGATACCCATGATGCTTTAGGAAATGTAGGTGTGGCTTTAGAAAGCATGCAAAAAATTAGTGACCTAAGCCCAAAGTTTGGAGAAATTGCTCAAAGTTTGGCCGACGCTTACTATACTTTGCAAGATGCTTCGCGGGATGTTTACGATCAATTGGATGAGATGGAATGGGATGAAAATCGCTTGAATCAGATTGAGCAACGTCTGGAATTGATTTACCAATTAAAACGTAAATATGGTGATAGTGTGGCAGAAATTCTCAGGTACTATCAAAAAATTGTAGCGGAGCTTAATGAAATGCAAGAGGGCAATGGTGATTCTGCGGCTCAAAAGCAAGCAGTGGAGTTGGCCAAACAAAAGGCCTTAAAGTTGGCTCAAGAACTGAGCCAAAAGCGCCAGGAAATTGCTCAAGATCTCCAAAGAGCAGTTCATAAACAGTTAGCTGCACTTTACATGGAAAAGGCCATTTTTGAAGTTAAATTTAAAAAGGGTTCAACTTTGAACAGTCATGGTTTGGATAAAGTCGAGTTTTACTTGCAAGCTAACCCAGGAGAATCTATGGGCCCTCTAGCTAAAATTGCATCCGGAGGAGAATTATCTCGAATTATGTTGGCTCTAAAAACCATCTTTTCCCAACAACAAGGGGTTACGTCGATTATTTTTGATGAAGTAGATACTGGGGTTTCAGGTCGGGTTGCTGAAGGAATTGCTGAAAAAATTAGTCAGGTAGCACGCAATTCTCAAGTTTTATGTATCACCCACCTTCCGCAAGTGGCAGCCATTGCGCAACATCAATACTTCATCGCCAAACACGTTCATGATGGCCGTACGGAAACGAGCCTAGAAATTTTAGCTGATGAAGCGCGGGTAAAGGAAATTGCACGGATGTTAGCCGGAAGTGAGATTACGGATTTAGCCTTACAACATGCCAAGGAATTACTCAAACTTTCTGCTAAAATCCGTCAACAGATTAAATAGTGGCGAGAAAAATCCTTATAACTTAAAAAACTTAAGAAATTACGCGGATAAGAACGTTAACTTCTTAAGTTTTTTTGTTTACAAAATACGATAGACGGAGAGAACTTTGCCTAAAATAGGGGGAATTTCTTCTAAATAATAGCCATTAGCTGTTGGGTTTTCAGCTACTAAGTGTACTTTTTCCGATTTATAACGGTATCGGCGACAGGTTAGAAGGTTTTGGGGACCAAGGACAAGCACAATATCACCGTCCTTGAAATTTTCTTGTTTTCGGACAATTACCAAATCATCTTTGAGTAAGTGGGCATCAAGCATGGCATCATCTGCCAAGGCAACCATAAAAAGTGGATCGGTGCGGTCCAGATTTGGTGGAATGGGAAAGTAGGTCCGTCCCGACTTATCCCCCAGTTCAATAACTGGAGAAGTGATTTCTTCGGTTAGAAGGGGAATGTGGTTACGGTTCAATCCTCGTCCAAGAAAACTGGCTCCAGAAGCTGTGACGGTCACATTCCGTGATTTACGTCGCAAACTGTTATCTTCACCTTGATCCTTGGCTAAGAAACCTTTTTTAACAAGCTCATTGAGATGTTTATGGACGGTTGCCGGAGACTTGATTAAAAGTCCCGCTTGGATTTCTCGTATACTAGGGGAATAGTTTTTAGCCTCTAGATAATTATAAATAAAGGATAGAATGTCTCTTTGTTTTTTTTCGTTTTGTGCTTGGCGACTCATGTGACCACCTCCTCGTGGCATTGTAGCATAGTTTTTCCCGTAGTCGCAAGTTACAGAAAAATCAAGAAATTAGAGTGGATTGCTTGTCAAAAAAGATAAAATGACTTAAAATTTAGGTGAAGATTAAGTAGTGTAACAAGAAGCTGGCTCTGAGCGCAGCTTTTTTGATGTTTCATCTTAAATCGAGGGCTAAGGTCCAATTACAAGTGAAAATAAGGAGAAAGATATGAATAAAAAAGTTCAAGCGGGTGCAATTCCTCAAGAATTAATTGACCGCATCAATGAATTAGCCAAGAAGAAAAAGACGGTTGGCTTGACTGATGTTGAACGTCAAGAACAAGCAACATTACGTGAAACTTACTTGGCTATGTTTCGTGAAAATTTCCGTAGTCATGTCGAAATGTTACAGGTTTACGATAAAAATGGTAAGGAAGTTACTCCGCAAAAGGTTATTGATATCCAAAGAAAACGTGGTTTACGTGACAATTAATTAACCTAAGGGGCTTTATCTTTGTCTTCTTTTTGTGTAAACTATTTAAGAGACCTAGTTTAACCTAGGATTCAGTAGAAGGGAGATATCTAATGACAACAGGTGTATGGATTTTAATCGTTATTTTGGCCTTAGTCTTAGGGCTTGTTGGTGGTTTCTTTGCTGCTCGTAAGTACATGGAAGATTACTTGAAAAAGAATCCTCCTATCAACGAACAAATGTTGAAAACAATGATGGCTCAAATGGGACAAAAACCTTCTGAAAAGAAGCTTCACCAAATGATGGCCTCAATGAAAGCTAGCTACGGTAAAAAGTAGTCTAAAAAGGTCGCCCCGATGTGAGCGACCTTTTTTATTTTTCTGCATTTTTTTTAGTCTCAGCTGGATCGAGATAGACGAAGTTGGGGTCAACTTCGTGGTCAATTTTTTCAAAAGCTTGGTCCATTTGAGCTAGAATTTCAGCCTGATATTCTTCGGTTAATTTAACCCGGCGATCAATCATAATGGGTTCGCCAAAGCTAACAGTGATTTTTTGACGCTTTAAGAGGCCACCGAATGTTACCGGACCTTGGTAAACAGCTGGTACAATTGGCACACCCGCCATTTTGGCGATTAAAAGCACGCCCCCTTTGAGTTCTTGAGAGTGGCGAGTTCCCGAAGGAAACATAATCAAGGATAAATCTTTTTTACGCAAGTTTTTAACCGGTGTCTTAATAACTGACGGACCAGGATTAGCCCGATCGACTGGAAAAGCGTTAGCGTGTACTAAGATGTAACGCAAGATGGGATTTTTAAAAAGTTCTTGCTTGGCCATAAAGGAAAACTTTTTTGGTGCACCAGCTAAGGCAAAGTAAATGGGATCCCACCAGGTCCGATGTGGCCCCACGAGGATATAATTTCCTTCGGGTAAGCGGTCTTTATTGAGGTAGTGGGCATTTCCATTTAAAATAAATACAACGATGCGTGCAACTACGCGGATAAATGAATAAAACAAAGATAAGCTCCTTTCGTAATTTAGCTATCTGCTTAAGTATGCAGAATTTTACGCACAATTTCAAGAAATAATTTAGATAAAGAGGAAATTTAGATGACCAAATCAGTTTTATATGCTGGGGAAAGAATTGATGCTTTGTATGCCAATGACATTAAAATCATTCAATCTCCCCAAGTTTTTTCATTTTCATTAGATGCCGTCCTACTCGCGCACTTTGCTCAGCCTATTCGAAAGCCCAGAGGGTTAGTAGTTGACCTATGTGCAGGTAACGGGGCGGTGGCCTTGTTTATGGCCCATAAAACGCAGGCTCATATTATGGCTGTAGAACTTCAGGAAAGGTTAGCCGATATGGCTCAGCGCTCCGTGCAACTTAACAATTTGCAAGATCAAATTGAAGTGCGTAATGCGGACTTAAAAGACGCGTTTAATTATTTAACTAAGGACACAGTTGACACGATTACGTGTAATCCGCCGTATTTTCCTTTAGAGGTGGAAAGCAAGCGTAATCCTAATGAACATCTGGCCTTAGCACGCCATGAAATTGCGGTTAATTTTGCTGAAATTTGTCAAATTAGTTCGGGACTTCTGAAGATGGGTGGAAAGTTGTACTTAGTTCATCGTCCCGATCGTTTACCGGAACTAATCACCACCTTGGTGGAAAATCGTTTGGCACCTAAGCGGATACAATTTATCCACCCCAAACCAGGTCAAGAAGCCAACATGGTTTTGATTGAAGCTATTAAGGACGGTAAACCGAATGGAGTTCGAGTTTTACCGGCGATTGTCGCTGCTGATGAAGCCGGGAACTATACGGGGATAGTGAAAGAGTTGCTATATGGTAAAGAATGACTCTAAAAAATATTACTTCTATGTACTTTTATGTCGGGATGGGAGTTTCTACGGTGGCTTTACCACTGATTTAGTCAAACGAGTGGCGGCTCATAATGCTGGTAAAGGTGCCAAATATACCAGGACGCATAGACCAGTAGAACTCATTTACCATGAAGAATTTGCTGATAAAAGTCGGGCCTTAAAGGCGGAGTATGCTTTCAAACATCAAAGTCGTATCCAAAAAGAAAACTATCTTAAACGAAAGGGGCTTAAAGCTAGTGCTTGGCAGCTAAAAAAGTCTTAAGCTTTAGCAAAGTAATAGTCTGAAAGTTCTTACTTAGGTTATAATAAAATAGATAAAATTTAAATGAAGGGTGATCAAAGTGAAAATTATAGCATATGCTGTACGTGAAGATGAAAAAGCCGCTTTTGCTCAATGGCAGGGAGAAAATCCAGATATTGAAGTGAAGTTAGTATCGACAGAGTTAACGGTTGCAAGTTTAGAAGAGGCTCGAGGTTTTGATGCTATTGTAGCTTTCCAAACTGGTGAATATCCAGCAGACCTTTTTGACCGCATGCAGGCTATGGGAATTAAGGACCTGTCAGTTCGTAATGTTGGGGTAGATAACCTCAACTTAGCAAGTGCCAAGCAAAATGGGATTACCATCACCAACGTTCCAGCTTACTCACCAAATGCCGTGGCAGAATTTGCAGTGAGCCAAGTTTTGAAATTATTACGGAATGCTAAGGTTTACGATCGTAAAATTAGTCAGCATGACTTTCGGTGGGCTCCCAATGTAGCTGGTGAAATTAATGGTAAAACGGTAGGTGTCTTAGGCACTGGTCGAATTGGCCAAGTTATGATTAAAATTATGCAAGGTTTCGGAGCTAAGATTGTGGCTTATGATCCATTCCCCAATCCTGACCTCGCTAAGCAAGGTATCTACTTGGATAGTCCGGATGATGTGCTTAAACAAGCCGATATCGTTTCCTTACATGTACCAGCCACTAAGGATAATTTCCACTTGATTAATCAAGATACGATTGCTGAAATGCGTGATGGAGCTATTATCGTTAATGTTTCTCGAGGTGCTTTAATTGACACGCCAGCATTAGTGACTGCTGTGAAAAACGGTAAGTTAGCCGGGGCAGTGCTTGATACTTATGAAAATGAAGCCTCATTTTTTAACCATGATTTACGTGGTCAAACACTAAGCGATCCTCTATTGACAGAAATGTTAAGTATGGATGAAATTCTTTTAACACCACACATTGCCTTTTACACGGATATTGCGGTGGGTAATATGGTGAGGGTTTCTTTAGATTCTGCTAAGGATGTTTTAACTACGGGGACAGCACCGACCGTGGTTGTTGGCTAAAATCGTGAAAAAGCTATTGCAATTTAAACCTAGATGGGCTAAAATAATAAAAGTGCTGTAAAGGTACAATTCACACTTTGGGCGATAGACAAAAGAGTGCTCTTTTGAGTCTTTTGGCAGTTGAACCCAGAGGAGGAAATTAAAAACTATTTACATGGAGGTTAATTGAATCATGGCAGTTATTTCTATGAAACAATTACTTGAAGCTGGTGTCCACTTTGGTCACCAAACACGTCGTTGGAACCCTAAAATGAAGGAATACATCTTTACTGAACGTAATGGTATCTACATCATTGACTTGCAAAAGACTGTTAAGTTGATTGATGATGCATACGACTTCATGAAAGATGCAGCTGCTGACGATGGTGTTGTATTGTTCGTTGGTACTAAGAAGCAAGCTCAAGATGCAATTGCTGAAGAAGCTAAGCGTGCAGGTCAATACTATGTGAACCACCGTTGGTTGGGTGGTACTTTGACTAACTGGAATACTATCCAAACACGTATTAAGCGTCTTAAAGAAATCAAGGCAATGGAAGAAGATGGAACATTTGACCGTCTTCCTAAGAAGGAAGTTGCTTTATTACAAAAGCAACGTGACCGTCTTGAAAAGTTCTTGGGTGGTATCGAAGACATGCCTCGTATTCCAGATGTATTGTTTATCGTAGACCCACGCAAGGAACGTATTGCTGTTAAGGAAGCTCAAAAGCTTAACATTCCTATCGTTGCTATGGTTGATACAAACGCTGACCCAGACGAAATCGATGTTAAGATTCCTTCTAACGACGATGCTATCCGTGCCGTTCGTTTGATTACTGCTAAGATGGCAGATGCTGTTATCGAAGGTAACCAAGGTCAAGATAACGCTGAAGTATCAGAAGCAGACTTCGCGGCCGAAGCAAAGGTTGACTCAATCGAAGATATTGTTGAAGCTGTTGAAGGCGACAACAAAGATGCTGAATAGTTAATAAAACTAGGCTGTCTCAAGTCAGGCGCAAAGCTTGGTTTGTGACAGCCTTTTTTAAAATTTTTAATCAAATCCAAGGAGGTTCTTTAGAACTATGGCAGAAATTACAGCAAAACTTGTTAAAGAATTGCGTGAAAAGTCAGGTGCCGGTGTTATGGACGCTAAGAAGGCACTTGTAGAAACTGATGGCGACATGGAAAAGGCTATCGAATTCCTTCGTGAAAAAGGAATGGCAAAGGCGGCTAAGAAGGCTGACCGTGTGGCTGCTGAAGGTTTAACAGGGGTTTACGTTGATGGTAACGTTGCCGCTGTGGTTGAAGTTAACTCAGAAACTGACTTTGTGGCTAAGAACGCTCAGTTCGTTGAATTAGTTAAGGCAACAGCTAAGGTCGTTGCTGAAAACAAGCCAGCTAACAACGAAGAAGCCCTTGCCTTAGTAATGCCTTCTGGCGAAACTATGGAAAAAGAATACGTAAATGCAACTGCTACTATCGGGGAAAAAATTTCTTTCCGTCGTTTCCAAGTTGTTGAAAAGACAGATGCACAACACTTTGGTGCTTACCAACACAATGGTGGTCGAATCGGGGTTATCTCTGTCATCGAAGGTGGCGATGATGCTTTAGCTAAGCAAATTTCAATGCACATTGCTGCTATGAAGCCAACTGTTTTATCATACAAGGACTTAGAGGCTGAATTTGTAGCTGACCAATTAGCACAAATGAACCACAAGATTGATCAAGATAATGAAGCTCGTGCTATGGTTGATAAGCCAGCATTGCCACACTTACAATACGGTTCCAAGGCACAATTGACAGACGAAGTTGTGGCTAAGGCTGAAGAAGATATCAAGGCTGAATTAGCTGCTGAAGGCAAACCAGAAAAGATTTGGGACAAGATTATCCCAGGTAAGATGAACCGCTTCATGTTGGACAACACTAAGGTTGACCAAGAATTCACTTTACTTGCACAAGTTTACATCATGGATGACAGCAAGACTGTGGAACAATACATGGAATCAGTTGATGCCTCTGTTGTAACATTTGTACGTTACGAAGTTGGTGAAGGTATCGAAAAGCAAGAAAGTGACTTTGCTGCTGAAGTTGCTGCTCAAATCAACGGCTAAGAAGAGTTAGTTGTTGAATGAAAGAAATGTCAATTAGCGTTGCTAGTTGGCGTTTTTTTGTACGAAAAGGAAAATGGAAAAGAAAATTAAAGAATTTTGGCAAGTATTTTGTCAAAAACGGGGGATTAACCCACAATGTCATGTTGAAGTTTATGCTTTTGGGATGGATGCTAGGCAAGCTGATGATTTAGCAACTTTAGTAAATCAAGGAATTAAAACGGCAACCACGTCAGCTTACGATATGTATGCTCCAGAAGAAAGATTTCCGCAAGTTGGCGATTATAACATAATTCTAGATGGGCAGGACCAGCCGGTTTGTGTTACGCGCACGGTAGTTACCGAAACGGTTGCTTATGCCAATATTTCGGCCGAACATGCTTACCATGAAGGAGAAGGTGATCGCTCCTTGGCTTATTGGAAAGCTGTCCACGAGGAATTCTTCCAAGAAGAATACGCGCAAGCTGGGCAAGTTTTTGACCCACAAACTGCGCGTTGTTATTGTGAAGTTTTTGAAAAAATCGAATAAGTTAGATACTAAAAATCCGCCTAGCAATTGCCAGACGGATTTTTAACTTAATTACTTACTTAACGAATTACGCTAACGGAGCAAGGAGCATTTTGCGCGAGCGCACTAGCTTGCGAACCGATAAAAACGTGCCCGTGATGTTTGTTAGTTTCAGAACCGCAAACCAAGAGGTCAGGTTGGAACTGTGGAATAATTTCGTTAATGATAACCTTAGCGGGAACACCTTCACCAGTAAAGGAAGTAACATCTTCAACCCCGAAACTTTTGGCTTTGTTAACATAACGTGCTAAATCTCTTTGGATAGTGTCACGATGTAAGTCGTAAACCTCATGTGTCAAGGCATCGAAGACGTTGAATTCATTAATTTCCATCACGGAAACAATTCCCAAGGGAATATTAAGCCGCTTGGCCGTAGTTACGGCATAGTTAAAGGCGCGGATTGATGAAATAGAATCATCTTCATCGACAGCGACCAAAATTTTTGAAAATGTTAATGGCTTAATTTCAAAGTTTGCAAGTGTTGGCATTATAAATTCCTCCCTAAGCTTTTTGACTTTGATGTTTCTTAGCGATTTCTTTATCTTTTTTAGCAACTTCGTAAGTTGTCCAGAAGAGTAAGATTAAAATGGCGATAATTAAAGTGTAGGCAATCCAGTTAGCAAGGTTAATTTCATTGGCACTAGGATTACTACCAAAGAAATCAAGGACCGCATCAGGTAACCCCCTAAGGTTTAGGAAAATTAAACCAATAACAGAAATCCAACCAAAAAACTGTATCCAAAATCCGTTTTTAAATTTACCCATAGTATTTTTACTATTGGTCATAACTAATAGAGGTAACATTGAGAATGGCAAGGCAAAAGATAAGAAAATTTGCGAGTCATTCATTAAGCGATTTAAGGCTTCATGTTGTTGAATATCTGATTGTCCTTTAGTTAAAGAAACGGCAATTAAAACTGGTGCCACAGAAAGTAGACGCGTCACTAAACGTCGAGCCCAAAGTGGCATGCGCATGTGGATGAACCCTTCCATAATAACTTGCCCAGTTAAAGTTCCGGTAATTGTGGAGTTTTGCCCAGAGGCTAGTAAAGCTACCGCGAACAAGGTTGATAAAATTCCAGAACGGGCAATGCTTGCTAAAACACCGTTACCTAATTTGCTTGGGTCGGATAAAGCATCATAAAGACCAAAGAAGGATGGGTCTTGTACAGTTCCAGATTTAAAGACTGCGACCCCAACGATTAGAAGTAAACAATTAACGATGAAGGCAGCTGATAATTGGATGTTAGAATCCCAAGTGGTAAAGCGGACCGCATTAGTAACTTCTTGTTCGTTGTTATGGTCAATCTTTCGGGTCTGAGAGATAGCGGAGTGCAAGTAGAAGTTGTGAGGCATTACAGTAGCTCCGATAATACCTAAGGAACCACTTAAAGGAGTCATACCGTTCACTGCATGGTGAGTAGAGAAAGTTTCTCCAGTTGGAACAAATCCTTTGAAGACATCGCCCCAGTTAGGGTTAGATAAAATTACTTGGTAAGTAAAAACGAATAAAATTACTAAAATTAAAGCAACAACAATCCCTTCGATTTTTCTAAAACCGACTTTCATTAATAAAAGTAAGACGAAAACATCAACAACGGTAATGAAAACGGCAATAATTAAAGGAATATCGAATAAAAGATATAAGGCAATGGCAGCCCCAATAACTTCAGCGATATCGGTGGCCATGATGGCGAGCTCAGTCATAATCCAAAGGACAATTCCTAAACCTTTACCGGTTCTTTCACGAATGGCTTGGGCTAAGTCAAGTTGGGTCACAATTCCAAGTTTAGCGGCCATATATTGCAGTAACATCGCAACTAAACTTGAAATTAAGATAATTGACATTAGCATGTACTGGAAGTTTTGACCACCAGTAATTGAGGTAGACCAGTTACCTGGATCCATGTAGCCAACAGCTACTAAAGCACCTGGTCCCGAGTAGGCGAGTAAAGTATGCCAGAAGCTTTTTCCCTTAGGAACTTCCACTGTTCCGTTAATTTCCTCTAAAGAAACACCGTTGGCTCGTGAAACCAACTTGTGTGGGTTTGCGTTTTTTTCTACGTTTGTCACTAGAAAAAACTCCTTTCTTATTTGGTACTCATGTATTGTAACGTAAAATTTTCAATCTGAAAAGAGTTTTTTTAGGTGTACCGTAAAAAAAGTTTGATTAACCTAAAAATAAATCATGAGTAAGCGTTTTAGGGAAATTTTTGAGAAATTCGTAGTATAATAAAAAGAAAAAAGAAAGGGTGCTGTCAATTATGGAGGAAAAGTGGCTCCGTTATTTTGACCAGCAACAAGCTCGGAGGCCGGCAGTTTTAAGGCAGTTAATGCTTGGTAAAGTAACCTCGTCAGTTGCTTTTTGGGCTTGGACTTACGACTGGCTTAAGTACTATTATTTGAACCCGCATTTAAAGAAAGAGATTTTCGATCAAGAAATTAAAAACTTACAAAAAAAAGGTTACCTGAGTGAAGGTGAGGCAGGGATGGTGCTCACAAATCAGGGACAAGCTTTTTTGGCGGCTACGCAAACTGGAATTTGCATTCAAAAGCCTGAACTTTTTGGGCGCATCAATATGAAGCTTTGGCCTGAAGCCTTGGCCTTATGGGTACAGGTGTGTTCTGAACTTAGTTATAGTAATTCTCATTACCGGGTTTTGAGCCAGAGAATTTTCCTGCAAAATCAAGTTAAAATGGTTTTGCAACAGGTAGATAAGGCTCAGTTCGTGGTGGATTTTAGTCAAGCTTTGGATGCTTTTTTAGCACAAGAAAAACCACAAGCGGCCCTGGCCTTCGCTTTATTATTAGCTGGTCACCAGCAGACGGGTTTTACTCAAACACAGGTTGCAAAAAAAGTGGGGTGGACACCCAAACAAGTTGAAGTAAATTATCTTGATATGGTCAGTCGGTTGGGGGAATACTTTTTACAGGCAAATGATAAGTTAAAGTGTCTAGTTGAACCTTATTTACGACGAAATGTACTTTTTTCTGAACCAGCTCAGGAAAGTTACCGGCTTTTTTTAAAAGGTTATTCACGACAAAAAATTGCCCAACTAAGGGGGGTTAAAATCAGTACAGTTAATGATCATCTTCTCTTAGCGGCTATTTTATATCCTGATTTTGACCGTAAACAAGCCTTTGTTCAAGCTGCTGATCGGGAGATTTTAAGACAGTATTATCATGGTTCGCCGGAAAAATGGCGCTATAAGGATATGCAGCAAAAGCGAGTAGATGTTGAGTTTATTAAATTTCGAATTTATCAAATTCAAAAAATGCGTGAGGTAGGCTATGGACAAACTACAACAATTTTTACAAACTAATTTTGGATATGAAGATTTTCATGCAGGACAAAGAGCTGTGATTGAAAGTCTTTTAGCCGAGCAAGATACCATCGCAATTTTACCGACGGGTCAAGGAAAATCTTTGTGTTATCAATTTATCGGACGTTACTTACAAAAAACGGTTGTTATTATCACTCCCTTATTATCATTGATGCAAGATCAAATTGAACAGTTGCGCTTGCAAGGAGTAAAAAAAGTGGTAGCGATTAATTCGATGCAAGACTGGGCTAGTCGGCAGTTAGTTTTGCGGAATTTGACCAGTTATCAATTCATTTTTTTAGCTCCGGAAATTTTTCAAAATTTGGAAGTTAGTACAGGTTTGGCTCAGTTAGATTTAGGTTTGTTAGTCGTCGATGAAGCTCATTGCATTTCCCAGTGGGGTCCGGATTTTCGACCGGATTATTTGCATTTGGGTCGGATAAAAAAACAAATGCATAACCCGCCGACCTTGGCTTTGACAGCCACGGCAACGCCCAGAGTGCGTGGCGATATTCAAAAAGGTTTAAATATGAAAGACCCCTTTGAAGTACGTTTATCGGTTGACCGTCCTAACATTTATTTAGCGAGTTTTGAGAGTCAAAATGAGACTGATAAACAAGTTCAACTTCAGAACTTATTAGGTAGGTTACAAGGCCCTGGTCTGGTTTACTTTTCTAGTAAGAAGAAGGCTAGTCAGATGGCTCAAGTTCTGGGGCAGATGAGTAATTTAAGGATTGGAGCTTATCATGCGGGGTTGAGTAACCAGGAACGCTTTATTATTCAGGAACAATTTTTACGTGGACATCTAGACGTCGTCTTTGCTACGAGTGCCTTTGGTATGGGGATTAATAAGAAAAATATTCGTTATGTAATTCATTACCACCTACCGGTGACATTAGAGGATTATCTTCAAGAAATTGGCCGTGCTGGGCGAGATGGTCGCCAAGCCATTGCGGTGCTTTTGTATAGTCCCGGTGATGAGCGCTTAGCCCGTTTTTTAGGGCAAGATTACTTGCCAGATCCACAAGCGATTAACTTTTATAGTCAAAATCCACAGTCGCTAAATTCAAAAGATCCCGGTCAAGCGTTATTGGCTCGCTTTTTTAATGATGGTTTTACAGCGGGGCAGTTAGAGCAAATGTGGACACAAAGAAAGCAAGAAAAGGCGCGAGCATTGCAGGAAATTTTAGAATATATTCATAGTGAAACTTGTCGTCGACAACAAATTTTAACTTACTTTCATGAGCAAGTAGTCGTTGAGCATACGACAAATTGTTGTCAATTAGGGGCGGCAACCATCCCCTTCCAGACTTTGCAACTAGAAAAAAAAGAGGACGAGGTAGATACCAACAAATTAAAAATTCAAAATTATCAGCAATGTTTAGAAGTGCTTTTTAAGGATTTTGGAAAAAATAGCGACCTTGAGCTACCGAATTAAGGTAGGGTGTGATAAAATAAGATGTATTAAGGTCAGGGAAAAAGGCCAAGTTCACGATAGAAGGGAGTTTACCTCGGTAATCATTACGAGGGCAGAACATTATGAGTGATCATCAAAAGAAACCATGGAATAATACATTTGAAGATGATAAAGATGATAAGGGGAATCTTTCACGAACAGCTAGTCGGAAAAGTAATAAGAAAAATAATATGTTGACAACTGGTTTATTAGTAATTTTTGTTGTCCTTATTGTAGGGGTGATTGGACTGTACTTTGTCTCTCAAAATACCTCTAATCCTACGGGTAGCTCCGATAACGAAGTGACCATAGCATCCTCAAGTAGTGAAAAGTCAAGTAAAGTCAAAACTTCTTCTAAAAAGAAAGCTACGTCTAAAAGTGAAAAAGAAGAGTCAGCTAGTGAAGCTGTCTCTAGTGAAGAAACAATGACTACGACAGAAGAATCTGTTACATCGGAATCCTCTGAAAGTGAAAGTGCGCAAGCATCTGATGAAACAGCTAGTTATGCTACGGTGGCAGCAGGACAGGGAATTTATCGGGTAGCTGCCAACCACGGGTTATCAGTCAGTGAATTAATTCAGTTAAATCCTGGTTTATCTGCGAACAGCAATTTAACACCGGGACAACAGTTAAGAGTAAAATAAAACAAAATTGTGGCTTTGGGCCACAATTTTTGTGTGTAAAGGAAGTATTAAATGATGAAGAAAATGCAAATTGCTATTGATGGTCCGGCAAGTGCGGGTAAAAGTACAGTAGCTAAACTTGTAGCTAAAAAATTAGGTTACATTTATTGTGATACGGGTGCTATGTATCGAGCGGTTACCTGGGCGGCACTGCAAAAAGGTATCGCCGTGACTGATGACCTCGCTTTAGCGAAGTTATTACAAGATTTTAGTTTAGAGTTTGTCCCTGCAGAACCAGAACAGAAGGTTTTAGTAAATGGTCAAGATGTTACTAAAGCTATCCGTATGCCGGAAGTAGCTAACAATGTTTCAGCAGTGGCGGCTCAAGCTAGTGTTCGCACTGATTTAACTCAAAGGCAAAGAGATATTGCGCAAACTGGAGGCATCGTTATGGATGGTCGTGATATTGGGACCACGGTTTTACCGCAAGCGGAAGTTAAAATCTTCCTGATCGCTTCAGTAGCTGAACGAGCTTTACGTCGCCACAAGGAAAATCTTGAAAAAGGTATTCCTTCCAATTTGAAGATTTTAGAAGATGAAATTGCTCAAAGAGATTACAAAGATTCACATCGAGAAATTTCGCCTCTAGTCAAGGCCGTAGATGCTACTGAGGTAGATACTACGAGTTTAAATATTGATGAAGTAGTCGCAGTGATTATGGATTTGGTGGCTCAAAAAGAAAAATAATCGATAAAAATAAATTTTTTACTGGTATTTTAAGTAGTAATAGTATAAAATGTAATTTAGAGTTAGTCGTTAAGGAGGACATAGTCCATGAGTGAAACAGAAGCAAACAAGGATTTATTGGAAGCTTTAAACAGCGTACAAGATGTTAAAGTTGGTGACGTTGTCAAAGGGGAAGTTTTAGCCTTTGATGATGACCGTCAAGTGATCGTTGGAATTGAAAACGCCGGTGTTGAAGGTGTAGTTCCTGCGCGTGAATTGAGCAACGATGCTGAATTATCAGTTGGTGACGTGCTTGATTTAGTGGTGGTTTCTAAAATCGGTTCTGACAAAGAAGGCGGTAGCTACCTCTTGTCACAACGTCGCCTTGCTGAACGCAAAGTTTGGGAAGACATCGAAAAGAAATTTGAAGCAGGCGAAACAATTACAGCCCCAGTTAACCAAATTGTTAAGGGTGGTTTAGTTGTTGATGCAGGCGTACGCGGCTTCGTACCAGCTTCGATGGTTTCCGACCGCTTCGTAGAAGACTTGAAGCAATTCAAGGGTCAAACATTAGAATTTAAGATTGTTGAAATTGAACCAAGCGAAAACCGTTTGATTCTTTCACGTAAAGAATTAGTTGCACAAGAACGTGAAGCTAAGAAGAAGGAAGTTATGGACAAACTTGTTGTCGGCGATGTTGTCGAAGGTAAGGTTGCTCGTTTAACTAACTTTGGTGCTTTTGTTGACTTGGGTGGTGTTGATGGTTTAGTTCACGTTTCAGAAATTTCCTTCGAACGGATTGACAAACCTGCCGATGCTTTGAAGGTCGGTCAAGAAGTTAACGTTAAAGTTTTAGCTGTTGACGAAGAACGTGACCGCATTTCATTGTCAATCAAGCAAACATTACCACAACCATGGGACAAGGTTGCCCAAGAAGTTGCCGAAGGTGATGTTTTAGAAGGTACTGTTAAACGTTTAACTACTTTCGGGGCCTTTGTTGAAGTTTTCCCTGGAGTAGAAGGTTTAGTGCACATTTCACAAATTTCACACAAGCACATTGCAACACCAAACGAAGTATTGAATTCTGGTGAAACTGTACAAGTTAAGGTTTTAAGTGTTGATGTTGCTGCTCACCGTTTAGCATTATCAATCAAGGCTTTACAAGAAAAGCCAGTTGCTGAAAAGAAAGAAGTAGCTCCAGCACCTGAAAAAGTTGAAGTTCCAGAAGAAGAAACTGGGTTCACTTTAGGTGATGTAATTGGTGACCAATTAAAACAAGACTAAGTTAGTCAACTTTGAAACTGACCCAAAAGTCATACTTTTGGGTCAGTTTTTGCTGAAAAATGATAAAAAAGAACTGATTTAAGAAAAGAGGTAAGGATATGGCAAAACCAATTGTGGCGATTGTTGGACGTCCTAATGTTGGGAAATCAACTATTTTCAACCGGATTGCCGGTGAAAGAATCTCAATTGTGGAAGATACGCCAGGGGTTACTCGGGATCGAATCTATACTAGTTCAGAATGGATGGGACAAAAATTTAATTTGATTGATACCGGTGGGATTGATATGGGGAACGAACCGTTTGTAACCCAAATTACGGAACAAGCCCAAATTGCGATTGATGAAGCGGATGTCATTGTTTTCGTAACATCTGGACGTGAAGGGGTAACAGACGCCGATGAAAAAGTTGCACGGATTTTATATCAAACAGATAAACCTGTAATTTTAGCCGTTAATAAAGTTGATAATCCGGAAATGCGGGCGGAAATCTATGATTTCTACGCTTTGGGTTTCGGTGATCCACTCCCAATTTCTGGGACTCATGGAATTGGAACCGGGGATTTATTAGACTTGATTTGCCAGAATTTCCCGGAAAAAATTACTGATGAAGAAGATGGCTCTATCAAGTTCTCCTTTATAGGTCGGCCGAATGTAGGTAAGTCTTCTTTGGTTAATGCCATTCTAGGAGAAAATCGGGTGATTGTTTCCAATATTGAAGGGACGACCCGTGATGCGATTGATACCAAGTTTGTCACAGAAACCGGTGATGAATACACTATGATTGATACGGCTGGGATTCGGAAAAAAGGTAAGGTTTACGAAAGTACTGAAAAATATTCTGTTTTACGAGCTATGCAAGCGATTGATCGTTCTGATGTGGTTTGTGTGGTATTAAACGCTGAAGAAGGAATTCGGGAGCAAGATAAGCACGTGGCGGGCTACGCCCATGAGGCCGGGCGAGGCATTATTATCGTGGTTAATAAGTGGGATACTCTGAAAAAGGACAATAAGACCATGAAGGATTTCGAAAATTTGATTCGTCAAGAATTCCAATATCTTTCCTATGCGCCAATTGTCTTTGTATCAGCTAAAACTAAACAAAGATTAGACCGCTTGCCAACGATGATTAAGAAGGTTAATGAAAACCACTCACAACGGATTTCTTCTGCGGTCTTAAACGATGTCTTAATGGATGCTATTGCTCACAACCCAACGCCAACTGACAATGGTAAGCGACTACGGGTTTACTATGGAACCCAAGTAGCGGTTAAGCCACCAACTTTCGTAATTTTCGTTAATGATCCGGATTTGATGCACTTTTCTTATGAACGTTTCTTAGAAAATCAAATCCGAGCAGCCTTTGATTTTGAAGGAACGCCAATTCACTTAATTGAAAGAAGAAGAAAGTAAAAAATCCCTGAAGCTGAGCAAAAATTCGGGGCAAAAAGCTTGCTATATCAAGCTTTATATGGTATTTTATTAAGTGAGCAATGATTTTGTGAGTCATTGTTTTTACCTGTAGCATCAGGTAAGCAAGGCTGTCTTTGGCAGTCGATCTCTTTAGAGGAGGTGAAATTACACATGGCAAACAAAGCACAATTAATCGATACTGTTGCAGAAAAGACAGGTTTGACTAAGAAGGACGCAACTGTTGCAGTTGACGCAGTTTTTGGTTCAATTCAAGACTTTTTAGCAGAAGGTGAAAAGGTACAATTAATCGGCTTCGGTAACTTCGAAGTACGTGACCGTGCTGCTCGTAAGGGTCGTAACCCACAAACAGGTGAAGAAATTCAAATTCCTGCAAGCAAGGTTCCTGCATTCAAGCCAGGTAAAGCTTTAAAGGATGCTGTTAAATAAGCTTGTTTAACACAAAGACCGGGACTTTGTCTCGGTCTTTTTGCTGGAAAAGAAAAGGAAGATAACATGACATTTGCAGAAGAAATGCTCCAAGCCCTCAGTGATGGTGACTTGGATTTAGCCAAGAAAAAATTTATTTGGTCTCTACGTAAGGATAGTCCTGAAATGGTCTATTCTATGGCAGAAGAACTCTATGCTTTAGGTTTGAATGATATGGCCAAACGTGCCTACCAAAAGCTCTTAGCGGATTTTCCGAATGAAGATGATTTGAAAACTGCTTTGGCAGATATTGCCATTAATGATGGTCAAGATGGAGAAGCTTTGAATTATCTAGCAGACATTAGTCCAGACTCACCGGCATATATTTCTAGCCTTTTAGTAGCAGCTGACTTGTACCAAACCCAAGCGATGTTTGAAGTCAGTGAGCAAAAACTCTTAGAAGCTTATCGCTTAGCGCCTGATGAAGAAGTAATTCAATTCGCCTTGGCAGAGCTATATTTCAATATGAAGAAATACCCACAAGCGGCGGAATACTACCTAGACTTAATCAAGTCTGGAGTTATCAACTATTCCCGGGTGAACTTAGTGCAACGCTTAGGGATGGCCTATGCTTTAGCTGGAAAGTTTGAAAAAGCTTTGGCTTACTTAGAACAGATTCACGAAGAAGATTTGGATGCCGATACGCGTTTCCAATTGGCCTTTACCCAAGCACAATTAGGTCAAGAAGAAGAGGCTATCAAAAACTACACTAAGTTGAAGGAAGAAAAGGCGGATTATGCGACGACTTATCCGGCCTTAGCTGAACTGCAAGCAAAACACGGTGATTATGCCGATGCCTTGATTACGGTACAGGAAGGTTTAGCAGTCGATGAATATAATGTCCTGTTATACCAATTAGCGGCCCGCTATGCGACAGCTTTGGGTCAACCGCAAAAGGCGGAAAAATATATTCAAGAAGCTCTGGAACAAGATCCTGATAACCTAACTCTAGTCCTGGAATTAAGTAATCTTTACCTTACTAACCAAAAGGACCAAGAAAACATCGACTTTTTGACCACTTATCTGAAGAATGATGAAATTGATGCTCAAATTTACTGGAATTTGGGACAATCATACGCACGTTTAGATGACTATGAAAGAGCAGTGGAGAACTATGTTGCTGCTAAGCCCGTTTTGGAATCTAATCCTGATTACTTACGGGATGCGGCTTACTTCTTTAGAAATGCAGGGGAACGGCAATTAGCACGCGAATGTGTGAACTTATTCTTACAGGATAATGAAAATGATGCCGAAATGATTGAATTGGCTGATCAATTAAATGATTTCTACTAAAAAATGCGCTGAATCTCAGCGCATTTTTTTGAGGATTAAATTACGATAGTAAGCTAAGGATTGAGGAGGAAGATGCATAATATTCATCAATTGGGTATCACTTAAGCTTTGATTTTGGATGATAAAGTTCATGACCGCAGCTTGTAACATTTCACGGGGGGCAGGCTTAAATCCTAAAGTTGCAGTATCTTTGTTAAGATATTTATGCAGGGCATAGATGGTTAAACGTGGGGCATCAGGTCGGATGTGTTGCTTCAAAAAGAGGTCATCACAGGCTTGACGCAAGCGCATGGTTGCTTGTCTTTGACGAAAATCTTGATAAAAAGTGGCTTGACTAGGGGTGAAGTCTTCATGTTCTAAGACGCGATAGAAACCTTCTGCCATCATTTCTTTGACGGAATAAAATCGTGCAGTTAGCAACATAATTAGGCGTGTATAGTCGGTAAGTCTTTCGTCGGCTAGATAAGTTTCCAAATCATCGGTCCAATTAAGGGGGACGGCGAGTTCAGTAGAACGTTTTTTGCCGTGAATATTAATGGTTGGTAAGTCCGCTGAGGCTTTAATGGTGAAAAGGAAAATGAAGTAAATATTTAGATGAGAGAGCACCTTATTATAGGTGGTATTTTTATATTCACGCTTAATTGATAGCATTTCGAGATAGTCACGAACGTCATTTTCGCTGAGGACTTTGACCAGTCCAATTTCTTGGTAGGTACGATTAAAGTGGGATTCGTAATTAAAAAAGTCGGTTAAGTCATTATAGAAATCGGCAATGGTTGAATCTTTGAGTTTTTTAACATCTTTTAGATAACGTTCGAATTGTTCTTGATAAGGGTAATCCATAGTAATAGACCTCCTGATTAGTTATGTTAACTTTAGTATAACACATTTCATCAGCTAATGATGAGGAAGAAGTGTTTTGTGATAATAAAAAGGAATTACTGACATTCGTCTTGGAATGTTAGTGATTCCTCTTCTAAAAGTAAATAGTTTTTTGGGCGGCAATTACGTGGACGACTTCTCTGAGTTCGGCCGGTGTCATAGTGGCGGTAAGATTTAAATCGTAACCTAAGGTTAAGTCCGCTTGGCTAACTTGTTCTAACTGTCCAACCGATGAAAAATCGTGATAAAGGTCAAAAGCCTGGAGGTATGCCTGGAAGTCAGGTTGCCAGTTTAGGGGGTGACCTTGTTTTTGAGCTAGGTCATCAAGTCTCAATAAGAGCTCGGGACTGTAGGGATATGCCGCAAAGGAAGACGCTGTTGCCAGTTGCGTAGTAAAATACTTGGTTAGTTGTTTATAGTTTAGGGCGGGTTGCTCAGTGGCCATACTTTGAGCAATTAAGAGTATATCTAGTTGTGCGGCGTTTAAGTGCTTTTTTAATTTTTTAATGCGCGTTTTGTGGATACCTTGTGGTAAAAAGCTAGGGAGGTAACCAATTTTTTGACCATCTTTTTCCAAGATAAGGGCAATGGCTCCAAGATAGCCATTATCACTAGCTAAGGCAGTTACCGTATAAGGTCCGATGGTAGTGGGATAACCCAAGGGTAAAGTTTTCATATTTGATGGATAGGTAGCTAAGATACCTAAGCGTGTCATTTTTTGTAATAGCATGAATAAATCAAGACTGAGGTAAAAGTCATGGTCAGGATATTTGGTCAAAAGATCGAGGTTGCTTTGACTAAGGTGAGTTAAAATCGTGGTTTGTCCTAAAGTGTCTAAGCCTAAATCAGGGAGTAAGACCCCGGTGGGATAGGTTTGTATATTCATTGGTTAACACTCCTATAAGTTGGCGTCAGTTTTGAAATTTAAAGGTGATTTATCGGTGGCTAAGGTAATTAATTTATGGGACAATTGTTGGTAAGCCTCAATTCCCTTAGCTTGCCACGTAATGTTTTTTTCAGTTAAAAAATTGGTTAGATCTTGTCCTTCAAGTTTAAGAGCTTGTATGTCGCTGGCATGAACTTCATAACGGTAGTAAATATTTAATTTTTCTTGCACTTCTTTGACTAAAGGCATGAATTCGTGGTAGTGAGCGTCAGCTAAGACCCCGACGTGTTTGTAGATCCAGTAAGCAGAATCTGGTTGGTATTCTTCTTGCCCTATCTTGTAAGCTGGATGAACGTCACTTGCTCCAGGATAAATAGGAACAAAAACGCTTTGCGCTGCGACTCCCATAGCTAACCATTGGATACCAGCAATTGCTGGTGGTAAGTTGGGCCGAATTTGTAAAACATGAGCCTCTTGGGTTTTGGCTAAAGAAATAGGTCGGAACTTGTGTTTTTGGGTGGAGCTGCCTTGACCGACAGGATCATATTCTGTCCCTTGATAGTGGGAGCTCAGAAAGTCAGTAGCATCTTTTAAATCTAAAAGTCGAGAGGCTTTGCGTATAAAGGGGAGTTCTTCGCTCATTGGGTCTTGACTAATTTCAGGGTTGAACATTTTTTGACCATACCAAACCCGAGGAGTGCTATAAATCTCATCGCTTAAAGTTTGAGTTCCAAAAATTTGGCGGAAGTTAAAACCATTAGGGTGAGGGTTTAAGTGGTTTTGAGCTACAAATTCTTGAATCCCCGGAGCAAACAAGAAGTTGTCGGGATCTTCAAAGTCGATTTCTTGAATTGCTAATTGATTAGCTACGACGGCATAAGCATCGTCGGGAATGCGTTGGGCGACCCAGTAATGGCCAGAACCAACTTCCATGTACCAAACTTCGTCTTGGTCCGCAAATAAAATTCCATTAGCTTCGCTTGTTCCGTGTTCTTGGATGATTTGTCCTAAACGTAAAATTCCTTGGCGGGCGGTTTTGACGTAAGGCAAAACAACGGTCACCATGGCTTCTTCGCTTATACCTCCAGTTACGAACGGATCAGCACCGAGAACCCTTTGGTTGGCGTAAGCTGATTCGGTTGCTGACATGGCTACGCCATACTCATTAATACCATCTTCTTCAAATAAACCGAATTTATCAGTCCATTCAGGTGTCGCGCTATATTTATAGGCGACTTCAGGAAGGTTAAGCTTTAAACCGGTATCGTTGGAAGTAAAAGTATGATTAGGGATTTTAGTCCGCGGGTGAATCACCAAGTGTTTTGGCCAAGCGCTTTTAGCATCTTCATTGCGTCCAATTATTGTTGAACCGTCAATAGAGGCTTTTTTCCCAATTAAAATACTGGTGCAAGCTGAAAGTTCTTGTTTTGTTACTGTCATGTAAATCCTCTTTTCTTATTTTTCACTTATTTATTCTAACAAAAAATCCGTTAAAAATTTAGGGGAAAGGTTAATAATTTATTGCCTTTTGATTATATCTTGTTTATAATGATAGCAATATAGTAAGAAGAAAAGAGGAGTCGGGTTATGCCACTTGTTCATATTGAATTAATCGAAGGTCGTTCACAAGACCAATTGAAACACTTGGTGGAAGATGTAACTAAAGCGGTCACTGCGAATACTGGTGCCCCAGCTGAACATGTCCACGTTATTTTAAATGAAATGAAAAAAGATCGCTACGCTGTAGGTGGCGTCTTAAAGAGTGACGAAAAATAGTGGGAAAAGAAGCTGGGTTTTCTGGCTTCTTTATTTTTTAAAAGAAGGGATGAAAGAACGTGTTAAAAGTACCAACAAATGAGGCTGGACATCTAACAATCGGTGGTGTGGACGCCTTACAACTAGCACAAGAATACCAAACACCTGTCATTGCCTATGATGTGACAGCGATTAAACAACAATTACGTGACTTCAAAAAGGCCTTTGTTAAAGCTGGGGTGCCTTTTCACGTTTCATATGCAAGTAAAGCCTTTTCGGCGCTGGCCATGTATCGTTTGGTTGCTAATGAAGGGGTTGGTTGTGACGTGGTTTCTGGTGGGGAACTTTATGCTGCCTTAAAAGGTGGGATGCCTGCAGAAATGATTGAATTTCACGGTAACAATAAAACACCAGAAGAATTAGAAATGGCGGTTGAAGAAAAAATTGGTCGTATTGTTATTGATAACTTCCAAGAAATTAGATTTTTAGATAAGATTTTGCGGAAACATCACACGACTATGAAAGTTCAATTACGTATTACTCCCGGGGTTGAAGCGGAAACCCACTCCTATATTTCCACTGGACAAGCGAACTCCAAATTTGGTTTTGATATTATTTCTGGTCAAGCACGGAAAGCTTTGGAAATGTTAATAGCCAATCCACGTATTGAAGTTGAAGGGTTGCATTGCCATATTGGCTCCCAGATTTTTGGAACAGCTGGCTTTGTAATGGCTGTTAAGAAGATGGTTCAAATGATGAAACAGTGGCAAGATGAACTGGGCTTCGTGACTAAGGAACTGAATATTGGTGGGGGATTTGGGATTCGCTACACTGACCAAGATCAAGTAATTGATACAGAACAGTTTTCTCACGATATTTTAGGGGCGGTTAAGGATGAAACGCAACGTCAAGGTTTAGCTATGCCAGAAATCTGGATAGAACCGGGGCGGGCCGTAGCAGGTGAAGCAGCCACAACCTTATATACAGTCGGTTCACGTAAAGATGTCGATGGGGTTTGTCACTTCTTAGCCGTGGATGGCGGGATGGGAGACAACATTCGTCCAGCTTTATACCAAGCAAAGTACGAAGCTTTCTTGGCCAAAGCTCCACAAGCCTTAAATGAACAAATTGTTACTGTAGTTGGGAAGTACTGTGAGTCTGGTGATATCCTGGTTAAAGACTGTCCTTTACCAAACACGCAACCAGGTGACATCTTAGCGATTCCGTCAACGGGGGCTTATGGTTACACGATGGCTTCTAATTATAATCGTAATGGTCGTCCAGCCGTAGTCTTTTGTGAAAATGGTAAGTCACAATTGGTGGTTCGACGTGAAACTTTCGCGGATATGTTAGCTTACGAAATTTTACCAGAAGAATAAAAGCGAGAAATCTTTAGGAAAGACCTAAAGATTTTTTGTTTAGTTTTGAAAAAAATTCGAGAAAGTTCTTGACGATTTTGGTAAAAGCAAGTATGATATTAATTGTTGCTGATTCAGGTATCAATTTTTAATTGTTTAACTCAATTAATTGAATTTGGTACAATTTTAAAAGTTATTTGAGCAGTTTAGATAAAAATATTTAAAATTAATTCTTGACAGTTTTGTTTGTTAAGGTTATGATATAGAAGTTGTCGCAAGACGGCGAGTAGATCTTTGAAAACTAAACAAAGTTTCGACAAACCAAATGTGTAGGGCCA